>CALERQ010000199.1 GCA_937907305.1 uncultured Clostridia bacterium
CCGGCCGTTGCGGGAGACCTTGATCTCTACCCGGTCGCCTACGCTGTGGCTGGCCAGCGCCGCCTTCAGCTCATCCGCGGTGGAAACCTCCACCCCGCCAAAGCTCAGCAGCCGGTCACCAGCCTGCAGGCCGCCCAGGTCCGCTATGGAGCCGGACTCCACGCTCTGGATATACACGCCGGTGCTGTCCAGTCCGTAGTAGCGGGCGGTGCGCTCATCGGTGATATCCACCAGGCTGACGCCCAGCACGATCTGACCGGTCACATAGCCGTGGCTGATGAGATCATCAATAATGGTCTTAACGCTGTTGATGGGAATGGCAAAGCCGATGTTATCCACAGCATTACCGCTGGAATCACTGCTGGACTTGGCATTGACGATGCCGATCAGCTCTCCGCTGGCATTAAAAAGGCCGCCGCCGGAATTGCCGGGGTTGACCGCCGCGCTGGTTTGCAGCAGGGTCATGCTGTTGCCGTCTATCGTTACCTGGCGCTCCAGCGCGCTGATGATACCATCGGTGACGGTGCCGGAAAGGGTACCCAGCGGGTTGCCGATGGCCAGCACCGCGTCACCCACCTTCAGGGTGTCACTGTCGCCCAGAATAGCCGGAGTCAGGTCTTTGGCGTCCACCTTCAGCACCGCGATATCGTTATCCTCATCGGTACCCACCAGGGTAGCGGCATAGGCACTGCCGTCATTGGCGGTCACGGTGATCTGCTGTGCGCCTTTTATCACATGGTAGTTGGTCACTATGTAGCCATCTGCCGTCAGCACCACACCGGAGCCTGCGCCCTGGGTGACATACTGCCGGAAGAAGTAGTTGGTCGCCACACTTTCGGTGGTGATGGCCACTACACTGTCCTCCACCTGCTGCACCACGCCGGAATAGCTGACGCCGACGGTGGAACCATTGGCGGAAGGGACCTCTACCCCTTGATACAGAACGGTGGAACCGGTGTTCAGCAGGCCGCTTTTGGCAGCGATCACAGCGCCGCCCGCGCCGCCCACCATTGAGAGCACCAGGCAGCCTGCCAGCAGCAGCGCCGTGCCTTTTTTGCCCCGTCCTGTGGATTTTTTGTTTGCGTCCGAGGGATAATGCCCCGAAGCAGCCGTTTGCTGCGCCTGCCCGGACGCGGCATCCTGATGGATGCTGTCTTTATCATAGCGATACTCCCCGGTGGGAAGATCGGTATTGCCGGTGGTAAAGTTGCGGTCATTAAAGTTATCGTTCGGATATGTCATGGAACTGACCTGCCTTTCTGTGGGGGTGTGGCCCCCTTGTCTGACTCTTAGTATACCGGTAAATTGTGAACAATGCTTGACCTGTTTTTTAATGTCGGTAAAAATGCCGTGACGAAAGGGTGAAATATTGTAAATAAATTTTGAAGCCCCTGCCCGCGGCGGGTTTTCCGTCGGCACCCCCCGCAAGCTTCTGCCGTGTCCAGGGCTTCGGCCCGCAGGGCCGCCCCGGCTGCGCCGGGGCGTGGGGGCGGCTTTGCCGCCCCTTCAGCCGTCCTGCGGACGGCTGGCCCTGCGGGCCGTACCTTCCCCGCCCACTTCTTTTGGCCTTCCACCTCCCAATTCCCCACAAAATCCCCGCAATCCCTTGCAAATGCCGCAAAAACCCGTATAATATAAAGGTATATATCCTACTGAAAGGGAGAAAGAATACTATGGCAGATCAAAAGAAAATGGTAGCCGAGATCACCTCGATGGAGGACGATTTTGCGCAGTGGTATACCGATGTCGTTAAAAAGGCCGAGCTGGTCGATTACGGCAGCGTCCGCGGCTGTATGATCATCCGTCCCTACGGCTACGCCATTTGGGAGAATATCCAGCACATCCTCGATGGTATGTTCAAGGCCACCGGCCACCAGAATGTCTATATGCCCATGCTCATCCCGGAGAGCCTGCTGCAAAAAGAGAAGGACCATGTGGAAGGCTTCGCCCCGGAGGTCGCCTGGGTCACCATGGGCGGCGAGGAAAAGCTGGAGGAGCGCCTGTGTGTTCGCCCCACCAGCGAAACGCTGTTCTGCGAGCACTATTCCCATATTATCCACAGCTACCGTGACCTGCCCAAGCTGTATAACCAGTGGTGCAGTGTTATGCGCTGGGAAAAGACCACCCGCCCTTTCCTGCGCAGCGCCGAGTTCCTGTGGCAGGAGGGCCACACCATGCACGAGACCGCCGAGGAAGCCAAGGCCGAGACTGTGCGCATGCTGAATGTCTACGCCGAGATGTGCGAGAAGTACCTGGCCATCCCCGTTGTTAAGGGTGTTAAGACCGATAAGGAAAAATTCGCTGGCGCCGAGCAGACCTATACCATCGAGGCCATGATGCACGACGGTAAGAGCCTGCAAAGCGGTACCTCCCACTACTTCGGCGATGGCTTTGCCCGTGCCTTCGATATCCAGTTCACCGACCGCAACAACACCCTGCAATATCCCCATCAGACCAGCTGGGGCCTTTCCACCCGCATCATCGGCGCCATCATTATGACCCACGGTGATAATAACGGCCTGGTGCTGCCCCCCGCTGTCGCTCCCATCCAGGTCATGGTCGTCCCCATCGCCCAGCATAAGGAGGGCGTTGCCGAGACCGCTACCGCCCTGTGCGAGCGCCTCAAAAAGTCTTTCCGCGCCGATATCGACCTTTCCGAGAACAGCCCCGGCTGGAAGTTTGCCCAGTACGAGATGAAGGGCGTACCCCTTCGCCTGGAGATTGGCCCCAAGGATATCGAAGCCGGCCAGTGCGTGCTGGTCCGCCGCGATAACCGCGAAAAGACCTTTGTCAAGCTGGAGGATCTCGAAAGTGAGATCACCCGCCTGCTGGCCGAGATCCACGATAGCCTGTACCAGAAGGCCCTGGCCAACCGCGAAGCCAATACCTATGTTGCCCACGATATGGCCGAGATGCACAAGGTCGCCGATGGCACCAACGGCTTCTATAAGACCATGTGGTGCGGCGAGCTGGATTGCGAGCTCAAGATGAAGGATGAGATCGGCGTTACCAGCCGCTGCATGCCGCTGGAGCAGGAGGATCTCGGTTCTGCCTGTGTCTGCTGCGGCCGCCCCGCCAAGCACATGATCATCTGGGGCAAGGCTTACTAATATCTGAACAGAATCTGTGATAGCCGCCGGATGGGCGCCCCGCAGGGGACCCGTTCCCTTCGGGAACGGGCCTGACGGGCTTCGCCCGTCCCGGCGGCTTCGCCGCCGCCCCTGCGGGGCGCCCCACTTCCTGCACCCACTTTCCCAGCAGCAAAGCCCCGGTTCCCCGGCCCCGCCCGCTTTCTGCAGGCGGTTTCAGTTTTGCCGGCAAAATTTTTTTGTCCAAAATCAAAAGGAGGTCATCCCTATGGGCTGTACCCACGATTGCAGTACCTGCGGCCACGATTGCGGCAGCGAGCAGGATTTTTCCAAAAAACTCAATGAGATGAGCCAGGTCAAAAAGGTCATCGGCGTCGTCAGCGGCAAAGGCGGCGTCGGCAAATCCATGGTCACCAGTTTGCTCGCCGTCAGTATGCAGCGGCTGGGCTACCGTACCGCCATCCTGGATGCCGATATTACCGGCCCCAGCATCCCGCAGGCGTTCGGTCTTCGGGAAAAGATCGAAACCCTCGGTGAGGTCATGCTGCCCGCCGTTTCCCGCTTCGGCACCCAGGTCATGTCCATCAATCTGCTGCTCGAGCGGGAAAGCGATCCTGTCGTCTGGCGCGGCCCCGTCATTGCCGGGGCGGTAGGCCAGTTCTGGACCGATGTGTACTGGAAGGATGTCGATTTCATGTTTGTCGATATGCCTCCCGGCACCGGCGATGTCCCCCTCACTGTGTTCCAGTCTCTTCCCGTGGATGGCATCATCGTGGTCACCACACCGCAGCAGCTCGTCGGCATGATCGTGGAAAAAGCGGTAAAAATGGCCGAGATGATGAAGATCCCGGTCCTGGGCCTCATCGAGAATATGAGCACCTATACCTGTCCCGATTGCGGAAAGCAGCATGCCATCTTTGGCGAAAGCCACCTCGATGCCATCGCGGCGGAGCACCACATCCCGGTGCTGGCCCGCCTGCCCATCCAGCCCGCGCTCGCCTCGCTGATGGATACCGGTGCCATCGAGCTGTTTGAGGGCGACTTTATGCAGCCCGCCGCCGATCGCTTGTCCAGTCTGCTGCCTCGCTGAAAGGAGATTGACCCCATGATCCTCACCATTGATATCGGCAATTCCAATATCTGCTTTGGCGTCTACGAGGGCAAAAACGCCCTCTTTACCGCCCGCGCTAAGACGGATCCCCTGCGTACCGAAACGGAATACGCCGTCCTCCTCTCGCAGATCTTCCGCCTGCATCAGTTCGATCCGGCCCAGCTTACCGGCGCGGCCATTTCTTCGGTCGTTCCGGCGCTTACCGCCGTATTCCATGATGCCGTCCGTATCCTCGGCAATGGCAATATTCCCACCATCGTCGTTGGCCCCGGGGTCAAAACCGGTCTCAATATACGCATCGATGAACCCGCTTCCCTGGGCGCGGACCTGGCCTGCACCGCTGTGGGCGCGGCGGAAAAATACCCCCTGCCCGCCATCATCATCGATCTTGGCACCGCTACCAAGATCACCGTCGTCACCGAGGACCGCAGCTTTATCGGCGGCGCCATCCTCCCCGGCGTCAAGATCTCACTGGAGGCGCTTTCCGGGTCGGCCTCGCTGCTGCCCTCCATCGGGCTCGGTGCCGGCAAGATCAAAACCATCGGCAGCAATACCATTGATTGCATGCTTTCTGGCGTGGTGCTGGGCACCGCCTGCATGGTGGATGGCCTTATTGAGCGCTACCGCGAGGAGCTGGGCGAAGTCCCCACCGTGGTGGCCTGTGGTGGCCTTTCCCCGGCCATCGTGCCGCATTGCCGCACCAATATCACCCTCGATCAGGATCTGCTGCTGGATGGCCTTCTGGCCGTCTACCGCCGCAACGCCCAGCCCAAACAGCACTGAACCATGCATTCTGCCTCCTCCCGTTTTGGGTGGGGGCTTTGCTTTTCCTTGGTACAGTTTGTGCAGGGCAGGGGATAGGGGCGCAGCCCCGGCGGCGCTTCGCGCCGCCGAAGCGGACTTCGTCCGCTTGCCCGCCTCCGGCGGGCGGGCTGCGCCCCAGCTTCCCCCCTCATCCCAGCTCTCCGTTCTCCCAGGCCCGCCCCTCCCTTGCGGCAGCCAGTGCCATTGTGTTATATTAAATTGAAATAGGCCAAAAAAACAGTTTATGGAGGGAAGCAAGTGAACATAACAATTCGCAGGATGAAAAGCAGCGATGCCGATGCACTGTACCGCCTGTTGTCCGACCCGGAGGTAATGCGCTATTTGGAACCGCCCTATGATAGAGCGCAGACCGAGGCATTTCTGCGCCGCGTGGGCTTGTCCGAGCCACCACTTGTATATGCCGCCGAAGAGAGCGGGCACTTTATCGGCTATGTCATCTACCACCCATACGATGAGGAAAGCATCGAGATCGGCTGGGCACTTTTCCCAGCATACTGGGGGCGCGGGTACGCGTCAGCACTGACAGACCAGCTCATTTGCAGGGCAAGAGAGGAACACAAGAGCGTTGTTATCGAGTGCGTTCCAGAGCAGAAAGCGACAGCCCGGATCGCAATAAAAAAGGGCTTTCGCTATTGTGGGATCTGTGATGAGTTAGCGGTCTATCGCCTTGCGTGATCCCCTCTTACCAAGCCACCCATTTCGCCCCATTTGCCCCTTGCATTTTATCCCCCCATCTGTTATGATATGTCGCGGAAGCCCTCCCCTACCGCACCGGCAGCGGAGTCGCTTCCTAAAATTTTGCGCTGTATCCCATCTGCCGCAGGCCCTGCCGTGTCGCTTTTGCCACGGGGCGTATCCCATAAGGGAACGCCACCCGCCGCAATTTATAGCGTCCCGCGCGCTGCCGTACCCGGCTAAGGAATAGCAGCAAGGAGGATTATCATGTCAAGTTCCACCAATCGCACCTGTACCCTTACCACCCTCGGCATTCTCACCGCTATCATCCTGGTGATGACCTTCACCCCCCTCGGCTACATCAAAACCCTGGGCCTGGAGATCACACTCCTGCACATCCCCGTCATCCTTGGCGCCGCACTTACCGGTCCCGTCGGCGGCATGGTGCTGGGTGCCGTGTTCGGCTTCACCAGCTTCTTTCAGTGCTTCGGTCTAAGTTATTTTGGTACCACCCTGTTCAGCATCAATCCCTTTGGTACTTTCATCGTCTGTGTCATCCCCCGCATCCTGCTGGGCCTCGTCGCCGCCTATATCTACCGTGCCTTTGACCACCTCACCGGCAAATGGAGCGGTACCATCACTGGCGCACTGGCCACCCTCTGCCATACAGCCATGTTTATGGGTACCCTGGTGCTGTTCTTCTACACCAGCGATTACCTGCAGGGCATCGCGCAGTACTACGGCGCCACCAATATTTTCGCCTTTATCATCGCCTTTGTCGGCTTGCAGGGCCTCCTGGAGATCGTCCTCGCCGCCGTCGTTGTTGGTGCGCTGGTCCCCATCATCAAAAAGACCCGCCGAGTATAATTCCATAGGAACATAAAAAGTTTCTTAGAAGGGAGTCACTTGCTTTATGAATATGAGTGAATACCAGAATGTTAAAGGATTTACCTATTTAGAGTACTGTGATTACTTACAGGAAAAGTATGGAATTGGATTAGCGGATTATATGACAAAATCATACAACCCTAATCCAAAATGTAAACGGACCAAGGAAGGACTAATTGCACATCATAAAAAAGAAGACACTATGATTATGCTATCTACGAAGGAAATAGCTCAAATGTGTCCATTTGAATGGCAATTAAAAAAGAATATCGTTTACTGCGATTACTTGGAGCATCTATTATTGCACATTTTGATTTGTAAGTATCCATCTGAAAATAAAGTTGATTTTGTTTCCACGGGTATTGGTGGTGTGGTTAACTTTATTACTCCTGAGCTAAACGATTTGTATAGTGGATGGAATACAAATCAGGTATGGCGAAAGAACTGCCATGATAGAGTATCAGCAGATAAAGATGTTTACTTGGCAATTCTAAAACAATTTGTTGATATTGAGAAAGACAATCCGGCCTTTGAAATTGATATGCTGTGTCATAGCTTAAATCAACAGTATGGTCTTTGGGATGATGCATGTAATAAGAAACTTTATGCGGAGATTAAGTTGTTAAGTGAATGATATAGCAAAATAAGAGCTAAATATATGAAACATATAATGAGCCCCATCCGAGAAGGAAGGGGCTCATTATATTATACTATGTTATGCTTTTCGTTTCTTTTAGTCCAGCGGATGCTCCAGCGCCATAAAGGCTCCCTTCACATCCTCCCCGGCCGGGTAATGGTACTCCTCGTCATGCTCCGTCTCGGGGTCGCCCACCCGGTGCGTCGGGATAAAAATCGGAATGGGACAGTCGTCCACCGCTTTAATCACCCGCGCGCGGTTTTCCTCGGTGTCCTCCAGCGCCAGCGCCGCCAGCAGCGTCGGCGTGGTAAAGTGCTCTCCGTAGGGAATGCGGATCACCGTCTCCCATACCTCCCGCTCAAAGTCACTCCCGCCGGGCGCCAGCGGCAGCGTAAAGATGACCCGGTGCCCGGTCCAGTATTCCTGTATCTGCTGGAAGCCCTTCTTCAGCAGCGGGGTCTCCTCCTCGTCGCAGTCCACCTCCAGCCCGTCGCCAAAGATGACCCGGCTCAGTGCATAGTCGTCGTTCTCCACCAGCGTGATCCACCCCGGCCCCAGCTCCTTGGTAAACTTCTTCATACTCATTCCCTCCACAACATATACAAATCGTATAATTATAAGTCTATTTTACAGACAGAGCTGCATGTTACGGCGGCTTGGCGAAAATCGCCGCTGGCTGCGTTGACCTCCCAAGGCAACAGCCCGTCTTCGCCGGGCAACAGCCTTGCTTCGGTCTGCCTTGCCATCATCCGATTTCCCCCCGCGCCGCCTCACTTGCAGTACTTCCGGAAAATCTCCAAATACCGGTCGCCAAAGGAAACCAGCGTCACATCATCCAGCGGCAGCACCAGCGGATCAGAAAGCCAGTTGCCCAGCGCGTCCACCCGCTTCATGGTCAGGTAGCGGCTGTCCACTTTCTGTATCTTCCCCAGGAAGTACAGCGATTCCTCCGGGTTGCCCTCGCACTCCACCGCGGCCCAGCCGCCGTATTGGGCCATAATGCCCTCCAGCAGCTCCTGCCAGCTGCGGCAGGCAAAGCCCGGCGCCTTTACGGCGTCGTACAGCTTTTCCCCGGCCATCACCTTTTTCAGGAACGGCACATCGTCCATCTGCTCCGCCTCGGTAATATCGCCGGTGCGCAGGGCGCAGTAGCCGTCCAGCACAAAGTTCGTCTGCCGCTGCAGCACCACCAGCTCATTTTCCACCGCTACCGGCACCCCGGCATATTCCGGCGCCACCAGTTCATCCCGGTACAGCACCATCATGTTTTTTTGCTGCATCGCTTTCTGCAGCAGGTCCTTTTCCTGCATATCATATCCCTCCCTGGGAGCGTCCCATTTTGGCCAGCTCCCATTCCTTCAGCTCTTTCAGTTCGTTATAGATCGCCACATAGCTGCGGTGCCGGCTTTCGGGGATCAGCCCCTCCCGCACCGCCTCCAGCACGGCGCAGCCCTGCTCGGTGCGGTGGCTGCACCCGGTGTAGCGGCAATGGTCCTTGTGTTTTTCCATCTCCGGGAAGCACTCGGCCAGTTCCGCTGCCGGCATCGGCTCCGCTTTCGCGAATTCCAGCGCCGAAAATCCTGGGGTATCGCACAGCCAGCCGCCGTGCCCATCGGGGAAAAGCTCCACATGGCGTGTGGTGTGCCGTCCCCGCCCCAGCTTTTTGCTGATCTCCCCGGTCGCCAGATTCAATTCCGGGTACAGCCCGTTCATCAGGCTGCTTTTCCCGGCGCCGCTGTTCCCGCAAAAGGCCGTGATCCCGCCTTTCAGCAGATCAGCCGCCGCTTCCAGCCCCTCGCCGGTGCGGTTGTTCACCACGGCGGTGGGGTAGCCCGCCCTGCGGTAGATCTCCACCCAGGGTGCCGGGTCGGCCAGGTCAGGCTTGGTGAAGATCACCACCACCGGGATGTCCCTCCGGGCCGCTATCGCTGTCAGCTGGTCAATGACCAGTGCGTTGGGGGCCGGGTCCGCCAATGAGATCACCATGGCCAGCCGGTCCAGGTTGGCCACCGGCGGCCGCTGTAAGGTATTTTTTCTCGGCGCTATGGCGGTAATGCTCCCGCAGCCGGGTTCGGTCGGCTCAAACCGGCACCGGTCGCCCACCAGCAGGGTGGTCGCGTCCTTGCGGAAGATGCCCCGTCCCCGGCACTCGGTTTTTGTTCCGTCCTCGCTGATAACGGTATAAAACCCGCCCAGCGAGCGCACGATCAGCCCCTCCATTTACTCACCAAAGGCCGAAGAATAGTCGGCCGTCCAGTAGTACTGCCCGGTGGCAAAGTCCACCGAAGCGCTCTTATACACCACGCCGTCGATCAGCACATCCACCATGCAGGTGCCGCTGCCCTGCAGCGGGATGGAAATGAGCCGGGTGTTGCGGGGCTCTATCACCTCGCTGTATACGGTCTCGCCGTTCAGTACGGCGGTCACATTCACGGTGCCGGGCAGATCAGGCGGCGTGGTCTGCAGCGTCACGGTGGCCTCGCCGTTCACATTGGCGTTATCCACTGTTCCCACCACCAGGGTGATCTTACTCCCGATGGGCACCATGCTGGGGGAAGCCGGCGTCTGGCTCATCACCAGCCCGTCATACTGGTAGTCGGTCAGCTGATAGGTCACCGTCACATCAAACTGCGCGTCCCGCAGCACCTGCACGGCGCTCTCCTCGGGGTAGCCCAGTACCTCCGGTACCTGCACCTTTTCCTTGTCGCTGCCCACGCTTACATACACCACCACGGTGCTGCCGGCGGCTACGCTCTGTCCGGCGTCGGGGCTGGTGCGCACCACGCTGCCTTCAGCTATGGTGTCGCTGGCTATATCAGTGGTGGAATATTTCAGCCCCAGGCTCACCAGCTTGGCGTAAACAGCGGTCGCCTCCTGGTTGGTAAAGGTCGGGATGGTCACCATCTTGCTGCCGGCGCTTACCCACACCTGCACCGTGCTGCCTTTTTTTACGCTGGTGCCGGCGTTGGGGCTCTGCCGGTAGATCTGCCCTTCCTCATAGTCGGCGTTGTAGTCTTCGCTCTCCAGCTTGATCTTCACTCCGGGGTAGGCCCCATTGGAGGAAGCGGCGGTATAGTCCACGCCCACCAGGTTGGGCAGGGTGATATCCTCCACCGTCTTAAAGGGCTGATAGATCTGGAACATCACCAGCACAAAGAGCAGGGAAGCCACCACTACGCCGCAGGTCACCGCGAACAGCTTGGAAAGCGGGGTGGTCAGCCGGTCGCGCAGCTTTTTCTTTCCGTTATTTTCACCGGCTTCCGCGGCCTTTTTGGGGGCCATGGCGCCCTGCTTTTTGGGCATAATGCCAATGCCCTCGCCGCTCTTTTTCGCCGGCTTGGCCGCCCGGGCGGTATATGCCGGGAAGGTCGTCTTGGGGTCCGCCAGCCACTTCCGCAGGTCGGCTATCATCTCACCGCAGTTCTGGTAGCGGTGGTCAGGGTCCTTGGCCATGGCGTGCAGGGTGATCTGCTCCAGGCCCACCGGCACATTGGGGTTCAGGCTCCGCAGCGCCTTGGGGTTCTGCTCCACCTGCTGCAGCGCCACGCTGATGGGCGACTCCCCGTCAAAGGGCAGCTTGCCGCTCAGCATCTCAAAGAGGATCACGCCCACCGAGTAGATATCGGTGCGCTGATCCACCGCGCCGCCCAGGGCCTGCTCCGGGCTGATATAGTGAACGGAACCGATGGCGTTGCCGTCAATGGTGCGGCTCTGGCTCATGGCAAAGCGGGCAATGCCAAAGTCCATCACCTTTACCTCGCCCTTTTCGGTCACCATGATGTTCTGCGGCTTCACATCCCGGTGGACAATGCCGTTTTCATGGGCGCACTGCAGGGCGGTCAGCACCAGCCCGGCGATATTGGCGGCCGTTTTGCCGGGGATGGGCTTTTTCCGCTCGATATACTCCTTCAGGGTAATGCCGCTGACATACTCCATCACCAGGTAGGGGTTGGGCACATCCAGCACCACATCATAAATTTTGACGATATTGGGGTGAGAAAGGGCATTGATAGCCCGGCTCTCATTGCGGAAGCGCCGCAGGTACTCCTCATCGGCGGCATATTCATCCCGCAGCATCTTTACCGCCACGGTCCTCAGCGCCTCGGCATCAAAGGCCCGGTAGACATTGCACATGCCGCCTACCCCCACCAGCTCCTCTATGAGGTAGCGGTCTGCCAGCTTGGTTCCCAGTATATTTTCCATGTGTTTCGTTCTCCTCTCAGCGGTTGTGGATCAGTACGGCGGTGATGTTATCCGGTCCGCCTGCAGCATTGGCTTTCGCTATCAATGTATGGATATCCCCGCCCCGCAGGATCTCCTGCAGGGTGCCGGCCAGTTCCCCGGGCGGCAGGGTATTATACAGTCCGTCACTGCACAGCAGCAGGGCGTCTCCCCGCAGCAGGTCTATCACGGTGTAGTCCGGCTGCACCTCCGGCTCCACCCCTATGGCCCTGGTAATGGCATGCCGGTCCGGATGGTGGGCGGCTTCCTCCGGGCTCAGCAGGCCCTGCCGCAGCAGTACCGCCACCGCGGTGTGGTCCTCGGTCACCTGGGCCAGTTCCCCCTGCCGCAGCAGATAGCAGCGGCTGTCGCCCACATTGGCCACCAGCGCCACCCCGTCACTGATGACGGCGGCGCAAAGGGTACTGCCCATGCCGGTCAGGGCCCCGCCGCTTTGGCCGCTGCGGGTGTATACCGCCCGGTTGGCCCCGGCGATGGCCGTTTCCAGCAGCAGCCGCAGGCTGCGCTCCTCCATGTGGGGCCGCAGGCTGCTTTCGATCATGCGGCGCACCTCCTCGGCCGCGATGCCGGCCGCGATTCCTCCGCCGACTTCGCCCCCCATGCCATCGCATACGACGGCATAGCCGCTTCCCCGGTCAAATACCTCCCCGGCAAAGCGGTCCTCATTGGCTTCCCGCACCATTCCGCGGTCTGTCGCTCCGTAGATATGCAGCATCTTTCTTTTCCCCTCCTCGGGAAGTTTTCCGTCTGTCCGGGCCTTGTCCCCGCCCGGCCTTTGCAGGGAGCCGTTCCCAGCACCCCCGCAGCCTCCGCGCCGTCTCGCGGCCCTTACCGGGCGGCCGCTCCCCGGCGCTCATTCCTCGTCACTTTGTGCCGTTCCCGGCTTTCCCGGCCTCGGCCCTTCGCAGCTGGCCGCAGGCCGCGGCAATGTCGCTGCCCAGCTCCCGCCGGACGGTCGCGTTCAGTCCCATCGCCCCCAGCCGGGCCGCGAAGCGCTGCACCGCTCCCTTATCCGGCCGCTTGGTGCCGCGTTCCGCCACCGGGTTCACCGGGATCAGGTTCACATGGCAGTTCTGCCCGCCCAGCAGCTTCGCCAGCGCCTCGGCATGGGCCGGGCTGTCGTTCACCCCGGCAATGAGGGCGTATTCGTAGCTGATGCGCCGGCCGGTCTTGGCAAAGTAATTTTTGCAGCTTTGCATCAGCCGCGCGATGTTGTATTGCTTATTCACCGGCATAATGCCGCTGCGGGTCTCATCATCGGCCGCGTGCAGCGAGATGGAAAGGGTCAGCCCCAGCCCGAGCTCCGCCAGCTCATCAATGCGGTCGCACAGGCCGCAGGTGGAAAGCGAAACATGCCGCAGGCTCAGGTTCCTCCCCTCCGGCGAAGAGAGTATCGTCAAAAAATCCAGCACATTGCGGTAGTTATCCAGCGGCTCGCCGATGCCCATCAGCACCAGCGAGGAAATGGGTTCTCCCGCCTGCCGTTCCGCTTCGTACACTTCACCCAGCATTTCGGCTGGGGTCAGGCTGCGCACCAGTCCCCCCAGCGTGGAGGCGCAGAACTTGCACCCCATGCGGCAGCCCACCTGCGTGGAAATGCAGAGGCTCAGGCCATGCTCGTACCGCATCAGAACGGCTTCCACGCAGTTCTGGTCGGGCAGCTCCAGCAGCAGCTTTACCGTTTCATCCAGCTTGCTTTCCAGCCGCCGCCGGGTGGTAAGCACCGTGAGGAAAGCATTTTCCTCCAGCTTTTGCCGCAGGGCGGCGGAAAGATTGGTCATTTCGGCAAAGGAGCCGACCCGTTTTTGGTGGATCCACCGGTAGATCTGCCCGGCACGGAATTTGGGCTCCCCCAGCGTGCCGGTGACCCATTCGGTGAGCCGCGGCAGCGGCATCGAGGAAATATCGACTTTTTCCATATCCATTCGGCTCCTTTCGTAAATATGATAGTTATTTTATCGCCCATCGGCGGGGCCGGTTTGTAGTCGCCTGGCGGCGGGGCGGAGCCTTTTGCAAGGCATAGCCGGCACGGCTACCGCCGGGGTGGCACTTTTGAATCGCCAAAAGT
>CALERQ010000200.1 GCA_937907305.1 uncultured Clostridia bacterium
GGGAGAGCTCCGGGCCGACATAGTTGTAATACTCGCAGCGGGCCAGCTCTTCCTCGCTGGGGTAGGCGGTGGTATCGGCCTTGGTTTCCTCATCCAGCATCTCGTACACCAGCTTATTGGGGGTGGAGTAGCCGATGGCTTCGGTATTGGCCATACCGACTTCCGGCTCCAGCATGAAGTTGATATACATTTCCGCCAGCTCGCGCTTTTGGCTTTCCACTGGGATGCAGAGGCAATCGGTGAAGATATTGCTGCCCTCCATGGGGATGGAGAAGGCGAGATCGGGGTTATCCTGGATCATGGTGACGGCATCGCCATTGAAATAGGGCGCGATGGCGGCTTCCTCGCCAATCATCTTATCGAAGATCTCATCGGCCACATAGGCCTGGATGACATTCTTCTGGGCCTTGAGCAGCTCCACGGCGTCATCCACCTGCTCGGTGGATTCGGCATTGATGGGCAGGCCCAGGTACATGAAGGTGAGGCCGAAGGCGTCCTTGGAGTTATTGATCATGAGGATGTTATCCATGTAGGCTTCGCTCCACAAAGCGCCCCAGCTGGCCACGACGGAATCATCCTCGACCAGCTTGGTATTGTAGATGAGGCCCAGCACGCCCCAGGTATAGGGCACCGAGTACTCATTGGCGGGATCGTAGGACTGATTGAGGTAGAGCTCGTTGATATTCCGGAGATTGGGGATATTGGACATATCCAACTTTTGCAGCATGCCCTCCGCGATCATACGGGAGATCATGTAATCGGAGGGAATGACGACATCATAGACCGCGCCGCCGGTTTTCAGCTTGGCGTACATCGATTCATTGGTATCGTAGTTGGAGTAGATGACCCGGATGCCGGTGACTTCCTCAAATGCCTTGTTGACATCCAGCGAGCCATCGGCGCCGTCGGAGATATACTCGCCCCAGTTATACACGCTGATGGAGTAGCCCTTATCCTTGTAGCGGCCGTAGTACTCCATATCCAAAACCGAGGTATCGATGCCGGTTTCCTCCGCCAAAGCGGTGACCGGCAGCATCAGGGCAGCCATCATAACGGCCAAAAGGAGGGAAAGGATACGCTTTTTCATGCTTCGGGTTCCTCCTTTCGCATCATCTGCTTTTCCTTGCGGGCAGAGTAGTAATTGCTGAGGAGCAGCAGCGCCAGCACCACCACAAAGATAATGGCGGTAAGGGCATTGATCTCCGGGCTGACACGCTTGCGGACCATCGAGAAGATGGTAACGGGCAGAGTCTGCGAGGAGGCACTGGACACAAAGTAGCTGATGACGAAGTCATCCAGCGAATAGGTGAACGCCATGAGGAAGCCGGATACCATGCCGGGCATGATCTCCGGAATGACGACCTTGTAGAAGGCCAGCTTGGGGCTGCAGCCCAGATCCTGCGCGGCCTCGAAGGTGAAGCGGTCCATCTGACGGAGCTTCGGGAGGATATTGAGGATAACATAGGGCGTGCAGAAGGTAACATGCGCGATGATGAGCGTCACGAAGCCGAGCTGCATTTCCGGCAGCTGGAGGAACGAAAGCGCGGTGCCGCCGATCCAGGTATTGAACTTCTGGATGCCGTTGCCGAAGGAAACGAACAGGAGCAGCATGGAAACACCGGTGACGATCTCCGGATTGAGGATGGGCAGGTAGGTGATGTTCATGACGAGGGACTTGAACCACTTGCGGCGCATGGCATAGATGCCGACCGCCGCCATGGTGCCCAGCACCAACGCAATGACTGAGGCCGCCAGCGCGATGATCAGGGTATTGCGCAGCGAGGAAAGGATGAGCTCATTGTGGAACAGTTCCTTGTACCAATGGAAGGAAAAGCCGGTCCAATTGGCTCGGGATTTGGATTCATTGAAGCTGAACACAATGAGCACGATGATGGGCAGATACAGGAATACAAATACCAAACGGGTATAGAGTTTTGCGTACCATTTCATATGAGCATCCCTCCTCTGTCATCATTGTCCTCAAACTGGTTCATGAGGCTCATAACAAGCAGGATGAATACCATCAGTACCAGCGAGATGGCGGAACCGAGATTGGGATTGTAGGCATTGCCGAGAAACTGAGTTTCAATGAGGTCACCGACCATCATATTGGAGCCGCCGCCCAGCATGCGGGAAATGATGAAGGTGGACACCGACGGTACAAACACCATGGTGATGCCGGTGGTAACGCCGGGCATGGAAAGGGGCAGCACCACCCGGGTAAAGGTATTCCAGGGGTTGGCGCCGAGATCGCCGGCGGCTTCCAGCGTGTAGGGTTCGATCTTGGTCATGATGGAATAGAGCGGAATGACCATGAAGGGCAGGTAATTATACACCATGCCCAGCACCACGGCGCCCTGGGTGTAAATCATCTTGAAGGGGCCGATGCCGAAGAACTCCAGGATGCTATTGATGACGCCGTTATTTTCCAGCAGGGTCATCCAGGCGTAGGTGCGCAGCAGGAAGTTGGTCCACATGGGCAGCATGACCAGCATGACCAGCGTGCGCTGGTTATTGGCGCTGTAACGGCTCATGATGAAGCCGAGAGGATAGGCAATGACCAGGCAGACCGCCGTGGCAACCAGCGAAAGCCAAATGGAGCGGACAAACACCGCGGTGTAATCCGAGACCTTGGCGACATTGGCGAAGGTGAACTGGCCATCACTGGTGGAAAGACCGAACACCGCCACCAGGATGAGCGGTACGACGACAAAAATCACCGACCAGACGATATAGGGAACGGAAGAAAAGCGAAATTTCATGGCTTTATTCCTCCGTGCGCTTCATGATATGAATATCCATAGGCGCGACATCCATGCCGATGAGGGTACCGGGCTCCACATACTGGGTGGTGTGGATCTTCCACTTGTAGCCCATGGCGTCTACCATGATCTCATAATGGACGCCCTTGAAGATGATGGATTCCACAATGCCGGAAATTTTGCCCTTATCGGCGGGAACGATCTTGAAATCCTCCGGGCGGACAACGACCTGAACACGCTCCTTGGGCTCGAAGCCCTTATCGACGCAGTCGAAGTAATCATTGGCAAATTCTACGAGGAAGTCCTTGTGCATGATGCCATCGATGATATTGCTCTCACCGATGAAATCGGCCACGAAGGCATTGCAGGGCTCATTGTAGATATCCTGCGGGGTGCCGATCTGAAGGATGTTGCCATCCCGCATGACGACGACGCGGTCGGACATGGTGAGCGCTTCTTCCTGATCGTGGGTAACATAGATGAAGGTGATCTCCAATGCCTGCTGGATGCGCTTTAGCTCGATCTGCATCTCCTTGCGGAGCTTGAGATCCAAAGCGCCGAGGGGTTCATCCAAAAGCAGGACCTTGGGACGATTGACCAGCGCGCGGGCAATGGCCACACGCTGCTGCTGACCGCCGGAAAGCTGATTGATATGACGCTTATCAAAGCCGGAAAGGCCCACAAGCTTGAGCATTTCCTTGACGCTCTGGCGGCGCTCCTTTTCCGGTACTTTGGCGATCTTCAGGCCAAATTCCACATTCTCGTACACATTGAGATGAGGGAACAGCGCATACCGCTGGAACACGGTATTGACCTCGCGCTTGTAGGGGGGCAGGTCATTGATGCGGACACCACCAAAAAAAACATCACCCTCCTTGGGTTGGATAAATCCGCCGATGATGCGCAAGGTAGTAGTCTTGCCACAACCGGACGGCCCAAGAAAAGTAATGAATTCCTTGTCCATGATGTCAAGGTCGATCCCCTTGAGGACCGGCTCGTCATCAAAATCGACTCTGATGCCACGCAGGCTGATCAAAGCATTTTTGTTCATTTCAACATCCTCCTTTTGCGGTAAATCTGCAGGCCCTCACACCTGCCGCAGCCGCTATTGCACCGTCCCCGCAAAAGGTTTTTAGGATACCCCGAAGATTGGGGTTCTTTCAGATGGGCATATACGAGCCGCCTTTTTATTGAATTGAATGGTCAAAATGACAGATATCAATATATCATATTTTGTCGTAATGTCAATGCTAAATTTCAAGATTTATTAGAGTTTTTCAGAAAATTTCTGCGTCTTTTGGGCGGAGCTTATGATGAACTCTGAAATGCTCTTGATTTCTCCCATTTCCTCTGAATTTCTCAATTTCATGTTTTGGGGGATTTTTCTCCCCGCAGCAGCGAAAAAAGCCAGGAAAGCTCCTCTCTTCGCAGCGCCCCGCAAAGCAACAGCGCAGCCCCGTAGCAGGCCAGATAAAGGAACACCAGCAGCAGAAGAATAAGCGGCTGCCCGGCCCGGGACAGTAGCCCGCCGAAAAGCAGGCGCAGCAGCCACCATCCCCCAACTGCCGCAGCCGCCGTAAGCAGCCAGCAAAGCGGCTGGAGCCGGAACACCGTGACGCGGGCAAGCCGCGCGGCGCTGAGAGCAAAGTTGAGGAGCTCGGTGGCGAAGATAGAGAAAAGATAGCCGGTCACTCCATACCGGGGCAGCAACAGCCACACCAGCAGCAGGCCGGTGGCGGCATCGATGATATTATACCGCATATTGGCACGGTACTCCCCTACCCCCTTCAGCATGCCATCCACAAGGGTATCCATATACATGATGGGCACCAGCGGCGCTAAAAGACGGATGTATTGCCCAGCGGCAGGCTCGGAATAGATGAGATCGCCCAGGGGCTGGGCAAAGAAAAAGCAGGCCCCGGCGACGGCCATCGAAAAGAAAAGCCCCAGCCGGTAAAGGCGCTCCAGCATGTAGCCCAGACCCCGCAGCCGCCCCTGTACCTGGGCTTCGGTCAGCTCGGGGACGATGAGATCGGCGATGACGGCGATGAGGGCCGCCGGAAACAGCAAAATGGGCAGCGACATGCCCTGGATCACACCATAGGCGGCCAGCGCCGCCTGGGCCCCGCCGCCGAAAAGGCGAAGCCCCCGCGGGACAAGCAGGTGCTGGGCGGTGCTGAGTGCCGACCGGGCATAGCTGCTGAGAGAAAGCGGCACCGTAATGCGTAAAAGAGATGGCAGCATGGGGGTGCGGCAGCGGCCCTCCCGGCGAGGGAGGGAGGCAAGCAGCAAAAGCAGCAGCGCCAGGAAGGAAAAGACCTCCGAGGCGAGCATGCCGAGGGTGAGGGCGCCGCAGGCGTACTCCAGGCCGTAGCCGCCCAGCCGCAGCAGCGCCAAAACGGTGCAGCCGATGCGGATGAGCTGCTCCGAAAGCTGGACGAGGGACATTTTGACCGACTGGTGCATGGCAATAAAATAGCCGCCCATGGCACCGGACGCGGCAACAAAGGGCAGGGCGAATGCCAGCACCCGCAGGGAGAGGATAATGCGGTCATCCCCGACCCAGGCGGCCGCCGCGGGTGCCAGATAATAAAGCAGCAGTAAGGCGGCCATGCCAAAAAAGGCGGCATACCCCATGGCGCAGCCGGTGGCCCGGCGGATGGCGGCGTCATCGCCGCGGCCGGCCTGCTGGGAGATGAGCCGGGTGGCGGCCAGCCGCACGCCGGAGACCGCCACGGTGGTGGCAAGGGTATAAACCGACATCACCAGCTGAAAAAGCCCAATGCCCGCGGCACCGATCTTGCCGGCGACATAGACCTGGAACACCAGGGCGATGGTGCGCATCAGCAGGCTGGTGGCGGTCATGGCGGAGGTATGCAAAAGGAGCTGTTTGGCACGGCGCATATGCGGCTCTCCCCTCCCCCTTTGCAGTATCTCCTTTTATCTTATGGAGGGATGGCGGGAAATAGACGGGCGAAGGTGGACGGATGGGACGGCCGCAGGCCGTTTCGCCCCTTGGGGCGAAACACACGGGCTTCGCCCGTGGCGGCGGCGCGGAGCGCCGCCGGGCCTGCGGCCGTATCCCGCGGGTGGCAGGAGACCGGCCCAGGGAAAGGCGGCTGCAGCTATTTTAGCGAGCGGAGAGTGAAGCGATGGTGCAGCAACCCCAGCAGGGCCAGCGCACCCAATGCTCCGCAAATGGGGTAAACAGTGCCGATGAGCTTCCCGAAGCCGAAAAGGCTGCACAGCCATGCGGGGATAGCCAGCAGAAGAACAAAGCTGAAGCGATATTTCGCCACGGCGGAAAAGCGGGCCATGCAGTAATGGCGAAGCGCAACGGCGCAGGAAAGTGCAGTGCCGAACATCGCGGCAAAAAGCAGCAGGGCGTAGACGCCATACCAGCCCCTGCCGAGCGTCCCCGCGATGGAAAGCATGGGGAGCGGCTGGGCAGTGGCGGCGGGGACCGCCTGCATGGTGAGGAAAATGCCCAGTGCAATGGAAATGAGAATAATACAGCCAATCAGCACACCCCGCCAAACTGTGCGGCGGGAGCGCAGATCTTTCCCAACGGGGGCCAAAATGCCGATGGAGGAGAAGAGATTATAGCTGACAAAAGAGCCGGCGGCAATGGCCCAGTGGGAAAGCAGCGGGCTGGCGGATGGAACCGCTGCAATGGTAAGCTGCCAACCGCAGCGGTGCAGGGTAAGCCCACTGACCAACACAGAACAAATAACCAGCAGCGGCACCACGGCGGAAAAGACATTTACCATGCCGGAGGTACCGGTAAGGGACAGCAGCGAAACCAAAAGGCAGAACGCCGCGCTGCACCAAAGAGCAGAGGCGCCCAGTATCTGCACGAAGAGCGCCCCGACCCCGGCCGCCATGATGACCAATATCCCGAAGAGGAAAAACAACTGCAATAGCCCCACGGCATCCCGCAGGAGCGGGATAGAGCGGCGGACCACAAGGGCATCGGTTTGGTCACAGCCGGTGCGCTGCACCAGCCGCAGCAGCAGTACCCCAAAGAAAAAAGAGAGTGCCGCCGCAAGCAGCAGGCCCGCTATCCCCAGCCAACCAAAGCAGCCGAAAAACTGCCACAGCTCCTGGCCGGAGACATAGCCCGCCCCCAGGTAACAGCCCGCAAAGGTAAATCCCAGCCGCAGCGCACTTTCTTTCCGTTTCATCATAAAAAAGGACGCCCCCTATCGTGTAATATACGATATGCGTCCTTTTCTTTCGTATTCATTTTGCTTTTTGTTCTATCCGCCAAAGCGTTCCACGGTGATATAGAAACGGCCCTTTTTGGACAATCCGCCGATCTCTCTTAAAATCAATCTGCCCTGCCCACGCACCGAAAGGATATCCCCTTCGGCAAGCTGCCTGTCTGGCTTCAGGCACTCGCAGCCATTCAGGCTGACCCGCCCGGCGGCGATGAGCTCCGCGGCTCTCCCCCGGCTAAGGGAAAAACCGCTGCCGAGAACGGCATCCAACCGCAGCGAAGCAACAGTATCCCGGATGGTCTTCCCATCAGCAGCGGGGATGCGCAGCTCCGAAAGGGGGAGCTCCACCGGGTGCAGACCGACGCGGCCGGCGCTCAGCCAGTTATCCCGCAGGAAGGGAATGCACTCCCGCAGGGCGATGACATCGCAGCCGTTTTCTCCCACAAGAAGATCGCCCAGCACCTCCCGGCGGACGCCCTGGGCCATCAGGCTGCCCAGGATATCCCGATGGGTAAGCGCCGCACCGTGGCCCCAGCTGACCCGGATAGCGCCAAAGGGCAGCTCCTCTTCCGGGATGCTATCCGCACCCATATAATCCGGCAGAAAGAGGAACAGGCAGCGCTCGGCATCGGGGTGGCCCCCCATTATCCTATGCGGGGGCGTGCCGCAGCAGACTATCACCTGCTGGGCAATGCCGCGCTGGTGCGGGGTGAGAAACATAGTATGGGTCAGGCGGTTCTGGCGGGCGCACTGTTCCAGCTTATCCGCCACCTGGGCCGCGGTCATGCGGTCTTCGCCGGAAAACGCTCGCAGAAAATCTCGGTCTTTGGGCATGGGAGACTCCTTTGGAGGGCTTGATGAGGTGAGGCGGCCCGCAGGGCAAACCGCTGCAGGCGGTTTCGACGGCGGAGCCGTCGGTTTCGGCGAAGCCGAAACGCCCTGCGGGCCGTATGCCTGCGGTTTGCAGGGGGCTGCGGAAAGAGATTGCCGCCTGCCTTCGTCTTGCATCTTACCACACAGCGGGGCAGAATGCAAGAAAGGCAGCACCCCATCACGGAGAACTGCCTTTCTTGTATGGAAACTGTACCAGAGGAAAGCAAATTTAGCTGAGGGTAGTGCCGGTGGCAAAGCTGGCCACGATGATGATGATAATGCTGATGGGGGCCAGGTACTTCACCAGGAAACTGTACGCCTTCTTCAGACGGAAGGGCTTGCCGTCCAGCTCGATCTCGCGGATAGCGTTCTGGGGCTTCCATGCCCAGCCAACAAAGAGGCAGGAACCCAGTGCACAAACAGGGATCATCAGACGGTCGGTGAGGAACTCCATAAAGTCGCCGAAGATGGGTGTGGTAAGACCGTTCTTGAAGTCGAACCAGATGCCCTTGATATCAAAGGCAGCCTGAGAGCAGGTATACACCGCGCCAAGGAGGAACATCACCAAGCACAGGATGATGGTAGCGGGGGTGCGCTTCCAGCCAAAGCGCTCGGTCGCAAAGGCTACAACGCCTTCCACCAGGGAAATGCAGGAGGTAAGCGCCGCGAACAGCAGCAGCAGGTAGAACAGGATGCCAAAGAACTGGCCGCCGGGCATCTGCTGGAACACACCGGCCAGCGAAGAGAACGCAAAGCCCGCGCCCTTGCCGACGCCTTCCGCACCAAGGGTGGCAAATACGGCGGGAACAATGATGAATCCGGCAATAAGAGCTACCAGGGTATCCATGCCACAGATGATAGCGGCATTTTTGGCGAGGTTTTCTTCCTTTTTAAGATAGGAGCCGTAGGTAACCATGATAGCCATACCAAGGCTGAGCGAGAAGAACGCCTGCCCCAGTGCCGAAAGCACGGTGCTGAAAGTGACCTTGCTCCAATCCGGGACCAGCATATACTTGAGGCCTTCCCCGGCACCGGGCATGGTAAGGGAGCGGATAAGCAGGATAATAAGAATGACAAACAGCGCCGGCATACCGATCTTATTGAAGCGCTCGATGCCGCCTTCTACGCCCTTGACAATGATGAAGCAGGTAATAGCCATAAAGATGGCCGCGAAGATGATGCCGGTAAGCGGGAACCATGTTTCCCCGGTAGTGGCATTGTAGCCCAGCAATGCGTAGAAGTAGCCCAGCGGATCAGAATAGATCTTGGCAGGCTCGGTGGCATAGCCGGCCACATAGCGAAGCACCCAGCCGCCCACATGGCAGTAGTAGCTGGTGATGATGAACGCCACGATAACACCAAACCAGCCGACCCACTTGTAGCCGGGGTGGCCCAGCTTGCCGTAGCTATCGATGGCATTGGCCTGCGCGCCACGGCCGATGGTCAGTTCCGAGAGCATGACCGGGATGCCAATGAGGAGTACGATAGCAAGGTAGATGAGGATGTACGCCCCGCCGCCGCCTTCGTAGGCCTTGCCGGGGAACTTCCAGATGTTTCCGAGACCGACGGCCGAACCGGCTGCCGCCAGAATAAAGCCGATCTTGCTGCCCCATTGGGCTCGTTTAGGTTCCATAGTCATTTTCTCCTTTTCTATGCACACTGTGGTAATTGTTCCAATCATAATACAAATTTTAATGGATAGCAACAAAAATTTTAATGGATCGTAAAATTCCGTCGTTTGTGCTAAAAAACGGAGCATTATTAAGTCTTATTGTGCATATTAACGGTGTTTCCCGAACAACTATTATACATATTGCATAAATTCAATTTATCAATTTTATTATAATGATTAAAATTTATAATTGCTTAGGGTAGCAAAAAGCACCGGCTGGAACCGGTGCTTTGTTTTTTAGGCATGGTAGAGCTTCTTGGTCTGGTATTTCGGCTCGCAGGTCAGGTTGACCCCCAGCTTGTGATAGACATTCTCATCCACACGGGAGAGGATCACACTGGCATGGGCCTCACACCCGCGCAGCTTACTCAGCTGCTGCATGGCCAGTGCCGCGGTGGGGTTGGTGGCGGCGCAGATGGACAGCGCGATGAGGATCTCATCGGAATGCAGCCGAGGATTGTGGTTGCCAAGGTAATCCACCTTCAGGCGCTGGATGGGCTCGATAATGATAGGCGACAGCAGGTGCATCTCATCATTGATACCGCCCAGCTCCTTCAGGGCATTGAGCATAAGCGCTGCGGAAGGCCCCAGCAGCGAGCTGGTCTTTCCGGTGACGATGCGGCCATCGGGCAGCTCCAGTGCCATCGCAGGTTGGCCGGTCTCCTCCGCTTTGGCGCAGGCGGCGGCCACCACGGGGCGGTCGGCGGGCGATATATTCAGCTGGTTCATGATGAGCTCCTGCTTATGGATCTCGGCAGGCTCGCTAAGGCCCTGGCGCACCAGGCAGGCAGTGGCATAGTACCGGCGGATGACCTCCTGCTCCGAGGCACGGCGGCAGGCTTCATCATCAATAATGCAGTTG
>CALERQ010000201.1 GCA_937907305.1 uncultured Clostridia bacterium
TGACTTTTGCCTACTTTTCTTCATAGAAAAGTAGGGCCCCGCCGGCGAGGCGTACTGGCTTTGCACCCTGCATAATCAACGCGACGCCGAAGGCGACTACAAATTAGGCCCCCGTGGTGAACAGTGCTAACTATGCCTTTGCAAAAGGCCCCGCGGCGCCGAAGGCGACTGCAATCTTGGCCTAAAAATCTTTTACTTCTTTTTCTTTGCAAAAACCACGCAAATACCCGCTATGAGCGGTGAGAATATACCAAATCTTCCAAGGAGGTGCTTTGGGATGGCACTGAGAAATATTGTGACCGAAAAAGAGGCGCGGCTGCGCAAGGTGAGCCGCCCCGTGGAGAAATTTGATGAGCGGCTGTGGACGCTGCTGGACGACATGGCCGATACCATGTACGAGGCCGACGGCGTTGGCATAGCCGGGGTACAGGTGGGCGTGCTGCGCCGGGTTTTTGTGGTGGATATCGGCGAGGGGCTGACTGAATTTATCAATCCCACCATTACTGCCCAAAGCGGCGAGCAGGACGGCCTGGAGGGATGTCTTTCCTCCCCTGGCGAGTATGGCCTGGTGGTGCGCCCGGAGAAGGTGACCATCGAGGCCTATGACCGGCACGGCAAGCCCTTTACGCTGGAGGCGGAGGGCTTTATGGCCCGGGCCATCTGCCACGAGAACGACCACCTGGATGGCCATATTTTTAAGGACATTACCCACCACATGCTTACCGATGAGGAGCTGCGGAAACTGGATGAGGAGTGATCGCCATGCGCATCGTATTTATGGGGACGCCGGACTTCGCGGTGCCCTGCCTGCAAAGAATCCTGGAGGACGGACACGAGGTGCCGGCGGTCTTTACCCAGCCGGATAAGCCGGTGGGCCGCCACGCCGCCCTTACCCCGCCGCCGGTAAAGCAGCTGGCACTGGAGCGGGGCATCCCGGTGTACCAGCCCACCAAAATGCGGGACGACACCGTGGCCGCCCAGCTGAAGGAGCTGGCCCCGGACTGCCTGGTGGTGGTGGCCTACGGGCGCATTCTGCCGCAGGCGATACTGGATGTGCCGCCCAAGGGCTGCGTCAATATTCACGGCTCCCTGCTGCCCAAGTACCGGGGCGCCGCGCCCATCCAGTGGAGCGTCATCAACGGGGAGAAGATCACCGGGGTGACCAGCATGTTTATGGATGCCGGCATGGATACCGGGGATATCATTGATACCATTACCACCCCCATAGGGGAAAATGAAACGGCGGGCGAGCTTTTTGACCGGCTGGCGCCGCTGGGCGCGGAGCTTTTGAGCCGCACGCTGCGCTCCATCGCGGATGGGACGGTA
>CALERQ010000202.1 GCA_937907305.1 uncultured Clostridia bacterium
CCGCAAAGCGGAGCCAGCGGGCTTTGCCCGCTGAAACCGTCCGGAGGACGGTTTGACCTGCGGCCGAACTATCCCCCCGCTACAAGGTAAATATCAGCTTATCCGCTTTGCCGTGGCAAAGAACAGCTCTGTTCCATCGGCGGAGGCCTGGAGGCCGGCGATATCCTGGGCCATGGCAAAGTAGCTTTCGGTATAGAAAAGCGGCATAGCGATGAACTGATCCGCCAGCAGGGCCTCGGCATTGGCGAAGAGGCGGGCCGCTTCATTTACATTACGGCTGGCGCTGGCCATATCCAGCAGCTGGGCATAGTGGGGGTCATCGCACAGGACCGGCGCCCCACCGCCCATGCCATAGTGCCGGAACACGGTGTGGAGCTCATCCCCGGCAGTGTAGCTATACAGGGCCAGGGTAAAATCCCCCTTGGCCAGGCGGCTGCGGTAGGTATCGGCATCCACTATCGCCAAATTGACCACAATTCCCAGGTGATCCAGCCACTGCTTTTGCAGCCAGCCGCAGAAGCCCTCCAGGGCGGAGCCCTTGGGCAGCAGCAGCGTTAGCCCCTGCGGGAGCTCCTTTACCTGCTCCAGGGCGGCCGCGGCGGCGCGGGCATTGTAGGTGACGGTAAGCTGATCGCTGCGGCGGAAATCGGAGGTGGAGGAGCCATCGGGATAGGTGACAGCCCCCAGCGAAAAGCCCCTGGCGGTCAGATCGGTGTAGCTTTCATCGTACAGGCGGGCGGCACCGGGAATGATGCTGCCGGCGTATTCGTAGGAATCGGGCAGATCCCCGCCCTGGGCATACTGCGCCAGCGGAAAGCTGTAACACAGGGCCTGCCGCATGGCATCCTGCGCCAGCTGGGGGGATGCCTGATTGAGCAGCAGGGAGACGGTGCCATTACGGAAGGTAAGCAGGCTGGTCTTGCCGCCGGAGAGCTGCCCCAGGGTGCTGCTATCCACCCGGCAGCAATCGGTAAGACCCTCCAGGAAGCGCTCCAAGGTGTTATCCTTCCCCAGGGTGATAATGACCCCGGTATTCTGCGCCGGGGTAAGGCCGGTGTAGCGGCTGTTGGGGATCAGGCGAAGCTCGGCGGATTCCCAGCTTTTTACCGTGTAGGGGCCGTTATAGATCATATTTTCGAGGGTATTGCCGTAGCGGGCATGGGTGCCGGTGTAGAAATCCTCCCGGCAGGGGAAGGCCTCCGGCTCGGCCAGTTTTTCCGGCAGCAGGGGATCGGTGCGGGAAAGGGTGATAATGACGGTACGGTCATCCGGGGCGGCAACACCCAGGCTGCCGCTCTCCCCTTCCCCCATCCCGGCGATAGCGGAAAATTGCTCCCGGGCGGCGACGCTGCCGCTGCTCTGCTGTATCCTTTGGAAAGCAAATACGAAGTCCCTTGCCGTCAGCGGCTCGCCGTCACTCCACTGGAGATTTTCCCGCAGGGTGAAGGTATAGCGCAGGCCATCGGTACTGACGCTGTAATTTTCGGCGCAGCCCTCGGCCATGGTGCCATCCGGCAGGCGGCGCAGCAGACCCTCCATGCAGTTTTTCAGCAGGCAGCGCTCCAGCGCGGTGGAGCAGTACTGGGGATCGATGGTATACACCCGGCCGGAGAGATCGGCGCGCAGGGCGGTGGCGGTGTTCTTCTTACCGCAGGCGGCGCAGGAGAACAGCAAACAGAGGGCCAGCGCCAGCGCCGCCCCCCGCAGGAGGATTCTGTTTTTTGGTCCGCGGTTTTTCATAGGGAGTCCTTTGGGTCAGAGATGGTTATTGAGTGCCTACCCGGCGGGGGATAGGGGGGATAGTTTGTAGTCGCCTTCGGCGTCGCGCTGATTTTGCAGGGTGCAAAACCCGTACGGCTCGCCGCCGGGGCCCTACTTTTCTATGAAGAAAAGTAGGCAAAAGTCACTCGGGGAGGACCCCGAGACCCCCACGCGTCGGTACGCCCCGACCGGAAGGTCTGCGACCTCCCGGATCTGGGGCTAGACGACGCTTATAAGGTTGATTTTTAATTTGGTTCCTGCTGAATCCAAAATAAAATGCGCCGCAGGCACCTTGAGAGCGTATCTGCGGCGCTGTACGGACGATGCTTTAGCGTCGTTCGTATCCAGCCGCAGCTTGAGCGTTAGGGGGTCTTGGGGCACAGCCCCAAGTG
>CALERQ010000203.1 GCA_937907305.1 uncultured Clostridia bacterium
CTCATCGGGCAATTTGGGGGTCTGCCCAGCGGGAACCTGCCTCCCACCAGCACCTTGAAAATTGAATATTATGCTCTCCACAGAATCAAAAACCTCCTCTAAAAGTCTCCAAAAGCTGAACAATCTGTGAAAAACACCCCCTTTTCCTTGACAGCGGGGGGCGATAACCGCTATACTTTGGAAAGACTAAAACCGGAAAGGAGGGTGCCGTTCCATGCGCAAGCTGATCATCGTGGTGGCTTCGCTGCTGGTGGTGGTGCTGTTTATCCTGCAGGGCTTCCAGCAGACGCACCCGCTGCCGGAGCCGGATAATAACCGCCAATCCGCCGCCACCGGCGAAGGGATCGCGGATGCCCTGGATGCCATCTACTTTGATGTTTCCATCATGGGGGTGCAGGATGCCACCGCTGAACGGCTGGCCTCGGATTTTGGGGTGGATACATCCTGCCTTTCCGCCGTTTACGGCCGCTACACCGATGGCCGGTTCGGCATTGCCGATGTCATCCTGGTGGTACCAAAGCCGGGACAGGAAGCCGCCGCCCGTGACCTTCTGGTCACCATACGCACCAGCCGGGCCGGTCTTTTTGCCAATTATGATATCTACGGCGCCAGCGAACTGGCCGAAAACGGAGTTATCTACACCCTGGGCGATTACTATGTTCTGCTGATGATAAACGACACCGACCATGTGCGGGAGCTGCTGGAGCAGTACATCCCGGCATAAGGGTATATCGAGCCTCTTGCCCCTGCTTCGGCGGGGGCTTTATTTTTCTTTTTCTAAAAATGAATTGTGACAATAAGTCCCATTTCGCTTAACGGTGTCGCAAAACCTATAAATAGCTTAGTTTTCACACCTACTGGGAGAGTAGTACTTTTGAATCACCAAAAGCACTTAAAATTCGAACGCACCAGAATGTGGGCTAAAAGGTATTTATTTTTGTTCAGCTCCTGCAAACCAATCGCAGAAAGTTACGCTACCGAGCCTATGAGTTGAACAAGCAGCTATTTGCCCAGACGGCCCCTCCCCCGCCACGG
>CALERQ010000204.1 GCA_937907305.1 uncultured Clostridia bacterium
GCTGGCCCGCCTTCGGCGGGCGGCCTGCGGCCGTTCGCACTCCCCGGTACTCACCGCCAGCACAGCCCGCCCCGCCGGGGCAGCTCCGGCTCCATGTGGTGCCGCAGCCAGCCGCACAGCAGCAGCACAGGCAGCGAGAGCATCAGCCACAGAAAGCAAAAAAGCGGGCATACCTGCCCCAGTACATTCCCCGGCTGCGTGGAGTAATCCCATACCTGCCACCCCAGCCGCAGGTTCACCAGGCATCCCACCACAAATTCATATGCCGTGATGATCCCCGCGGAACGCAAGCATCGCCGCCATAGGGTATGGTGGGTCCGCCGTTCCGCTGTGTAAACGGTCAGCAGCACCAGTCCTCCGGTCAGGCTCATGCTCCAGTGGGTGTGCCCCCGCCATACCGTCTCCAGCAGGCTGTAAAAGCTTGCCCCCGTCCCAAATACCAGCGCCCGGTCCAATATCTTTTTCCCCATACAAATCCCCCCAATGGTTCCATATACCGCTATGGTTCCATCAGGGGGCCATTTTATTCTGTTTTCTGCCGTGGCCGCCCTTCGGCGGCGGTAAAAATGGATTCCGGCTGTGTCACCCCTTGACAGGCATCAGCCCGCCTTCCGCTTCGCTCCGCCGGGCAAGAGCCTGCCTGCGGGGTTCCTTGCCGCCTCTCCATTTTTCCTCGCCGCCTCATTTCAGCTCCACTACTGTCACGCCCATCTCGCCTTCGCCGTACATACCGGGGCGCTGGCTCTTCACAAAGCTCAGCCGCCGCAGATGCTGCTGCACCGCGGCCCGCAGTACACCGGTCCCCTTGCCATGGATAATGGTCGCGTTCTTAATGCCCATCATCATGCACCGGTCCAGGAAGCGATCCACCTCCATCAGGCCTTCATCGCTCGCCATCCCGCGGATGTCCAGCTCGGTGCGGGCCTCTCGTTCGGCGTTGCCGGGACGGCTGGTGCGGGTGCCGCCGGTGGGGATATGCTTTTTCTTGGGGGGCTTGGGGGCGTCCTCCGGCAGCCGCAGCTCGCCGGGCTCGCACTTCATCTTCATGTTCCCCAGCTGGATCTGATAAGCCCCATTCTTATCCGGCCCGGAGATCACCGTCCCTTGCCGGTTGATAGCCGCCACCGTCACCGTTTCGCCCTCCCGCAGCGCCCGCGGCAGATGATACTCCTCCGTCTTGCGCTCCTTCACGGGGTCGGCGGTGTCCCGCAGCTCCTCAATGCGCCGGTTGTAGCCCTGCCGCATGGCCGCTACCTTCTCGCTAAAGTTCGCCTTGTCTTTCTGCTTCTTCAGCTCCTCCAGCTCGTTTAAGAGGAGGTCGGTGCGGCTGCGGGTGCGTTCCACCAGCGCCCGGGCGTTGTCTCTTGCCTCGGCTTCCAGCTTCTCCAGCGCCGCCTCGTGCGCCTCAGTCTGCTTTTTCATCTCGGCCCGCAGTCGGTCGGCTTCCCCGCGGGCGGTCTCAGCGGCCGTCACTTCGTTTTCCAGCTGCTGCCGCGTGCTTTCCAGCTCGCTTACCACATCCTCAAAGCGGGTGTTCTCGCTGGAAACCATACTCTTCGCCTCTTCTATGATCTCCTCCGGCAGGCCCAGCCGCCGGCTGATGGCAAAGGCATTGCTGCGCCCCGGCACACCGATGAGCAGCCGGTAGGTGGGGGAGAGGGTCGCCACATCAAATTCACAGCAGCCGTTTTCCACCCCGTCGGTCTGCAGGGCATATATCTTCACCTCGGCGTAGTGGGTGGTCGCCGCCAGCCGCGCGCCCCGCTGCCGCAGCGCCGTTATGATGGAAACCGCCAGCGCCGCACCCTCGGTGGGGTCGGTGCCAGCCCCCAGTTCATCGGTCAGCACCAGGCTCTTGGTGTCGGCAATTTTCAGGATCTCAATGATTTTGACAATATGGGAAGAAAAGGTGGAAAGGCTCTGCTCGATGCTCTGCTCGTCGCCAATATCCGCCAGCACATGGGTAAAGACCGCCGCCCGGCTCCCGGTGGCTACCGGCAGCATCATGCCGCAGGCCGCCATCAGCGTCAGCAGACCCAGCGTTTTCAGCGCCACGGTTTTGCCGCCGGTGTTGGGGCCGGTGATGACCAGCGTATCAAAGCCGTCGCCCAGCCGAATATCCACCGGCACCACTTTATCTTTGTTGATGAGCGGGTGCCGCGCCTTCCGGAACTCAATGATCCCATCCTCATTCAGCTCCGGCACCGTCGCCTTCATCTTGTCGGCCAGCCGGCTCTTGGCAAAAAGCAGATCCAGCTGCAGCAGCGCCGCGAAGCTATCCTTGGTGGCATCCGCCACCTGCCCTATGCGCTCGCTGAATTCCTGCAAAATGCGGTCGATCTCCAGCTGTTCCTCATTTTGCAGCATTCGTATCTCGTTGTTGGCGTCCACCACAGCCATCGGCTCGATAAAGACCGTCGCGCCGCTGGAGGAGGTATCGTGCACCAGGCCCTTTACCTCGTTTTTGCATTCTATTTTGACCGGCACCACAAAGCGTCCGTCACGCATGGTGATGATCGGCTCCTGCAGCGCCTTGGCATACTGCGGCGAGCGGATGATGCCATCCAGCTGTTCCCGCACCTTCAGCTGGGCCCGGCGGATGCGCCGCCGCAAATCATTCAGGGCAGGGGAGGCCGTATCGGCGATCTCCTCCTCCGAGAGAATGGCGTCAAATATATCCTTCTCCAGCCCCTCCACAGGCGCCAGCACATGGAACAGATCATCGGCGGCGGTAGGGGTCTCGCCCTGCCCCCGCCATTTTTTTATGGCGCGGATGGTACGCAGTACCCGTGCCACCTGCAGTATTTCCCCGGCGGAAAGCCGGGAGCCCAGCTTGGCCCGCTGCAGGGCGCCGGTGCAGTCCTGTATGCCGCCCAGTCCCGGTGTCCCGTACCGGGCGGTTAATGTATTGATATCCGCGGTCCGCCGCAGGGCGTCCGCCGCGTCCCGGTAGTTATCGCAGGGCTCCAGCCGCAGCGCCAGTTCCTTGCTGGCCGCGCAGGTCGCCTGCTCCGCCAGCATTTCCAGCACCCGGTCCAGCTCCAGCGTCCGGTGGTGTTTGTTCATTTTTCTCCCTCCTTCTGGAGTACATCCTCCAGCATCACGGCATACCGCGCAAAGCGCTCCGCCAGATGCCCTATTACCATGCCCGCCCGGCACCGTTCCAGCATCTCGGCCGGTGTCAGCCAGGCATAGTCCACAGTTTCGGTGCTTTGCAGGGTTATCTTCGGCTCTTCCGCCAGCCGCAGCAGGTAGGTATCGCTAAAGATCCGGGGCGTGATCACATGGTCAAAGGGAATCAGCTCCTCCTTTTCCGCCCGGATCCCGGTTTCCTCATACAGCTCCCGTACCGCTGCGGTGCGGCTGTCCTCCCCGGCCAGGGCGCTGCCGGTCGTTACCTCCCAGTAGCCGCCGTTGTGCTTCTGCGGATGCCGCCGGGTGGTCAGCATTTTACCCTCCCACACCGTGATGATCTCCACGCACAGGTGCCGCGCGCCCGCGGGCAGCGGCTCCCCCCGCCGGTGCATCAGCCCCAGCGGCTCTCGGTTTTCTCCCAGCAGGTCCCAGTATTCCGTCATATGCTATCCTTTCCCATCTCTGCAGGCCGCAAATTCGGCCCGCAGGGCCTCGCTTCGCTCGCGGCGGCTCCGCCGCCCGGCCCGGCCTCCGGCCGGGCCGCCCTGCGGGCCCCGTTCCTGGTCTACTCTGCGGCCCTGCGGCGGCCTTCGGCCGCCCGCCGTCGTCGCGGGCTGCGCTCCCCGTCGGGTCACCGTTCCTTCGGAACAGGCAACCCTCCGCCGCTTCGCCACTCCTCCGTTGCCCAGAAGTTTCCCCGCTGGCCCTTGCAGGCCATCCGCTTGGCGCCCTCTGCGGGCCGGTCCCCCCCCGCGGCGGCCTGCGGCCGCCCGCTCACCGGTTCTTCTCAATCACAATAAAAACCGGCGGGCAGTTGGGCCGGTTATAGAATTGCTGCACCATCACGGTGTACTTTTTGGCGTCCAGCCTTGCCAGATACTCCAGCAGCGCGTCATGCTCGGCATAGCCGCTGTCCCCGCCGTAGTACAGGCAGATGGTCACAAATCCATCCTCCGCGATCAGGCGAAGCGCCGCCTCCACCGCGGGGATACTCTCCGCCGCCGTGGTGCCGATGGCATGGTCGCCATGGGGCAGGTACCCCAGGTTAAATACCACGGCATCCGCCGCCGGTACATGCTTCGCCATTTTGCGGTGGCTCGCGTGGATCAGCGTCGCCCGCTCCATCAGCCCGGCCTCGGTCAGCCGCTGCCTGGTGCTTTCTATCGCGTCCGCCTGGATATCAAAAGCATACAGATGCCCGGTGTCTCCAATCAGGCGGCACAGTACCTCGGCATCCCGCCCCCGCCCGGCGGTGGCGTCCACACAGGTCATGCCGGGGCGCAGCCGCTCCCGCCAAAAGGCATGGCACAGCTTCAGGGCATTTTGGTCGTAGTAGGTGGTCATACGCGGTTTTTCAGTTCCTCCTCCACATAGCCCACGCAGTCGGCAATGCAGGTATCGCAGGGGACGGCCGTGCAGCCGGTCTTGCCCTTCAGTACCTGGCAGATGCAGCTGCCGTGCTCCGCCAAAAAGCGCGCGGTCAGGGTGGAGGCCAGCCCCATGGTGGCCCGTTTGGTGGTGTTGGGGGCGTCCAGGTCCCCGGCGCTGTTCAGCAGCCCCATGCAGGCCACCGCCCCGGTGATGGCGCCGCAGGTCTGGCTCATGTCGCCCATGCCCAGCCCAAAGCCTTCGCCCATCCGGAAGGCCGTTACCTCATCCACATCCAGCTCCGGCGCAAATACGCACGCTACCGATTGAAAGCAGTTGTAGCCCTTTCCGTGCAGCTCTATCGCTTTTAGTTGTTTCTCCGTCATGATGATACCGTCCTTTCTCTTGCCTCAAAAATCAGAAATATGGTTCCGTAACATCGTTCTTGATCTTCGCACCTCGCAAAAACGGTTTTTGGCCTTGTTTCAAACGCAGATCGTCTTGCGAAAATCCATCCCTCTGCCCTCGCTTTCCGCGAAAGCAGTCCTTTGGTTTTGCCTCATATGCGGATCGTCTTGCAAAAACTGTCCGCCTGTTTTCATCTGCCGCGAGCGTGGATGTGATGGGCAGGGTTAAATACAGATCGTCTTGTAAAAATTCAGGGCCGGCAGGATCCGCTCCACCTGGCACAGCAGATACTGCTCCACCGCGTGGGCCAGTACCGGCAGGTTCTCCTCCCCCAGCTTAAACTGGAACAGCTTCTCAAAGTCGCAGTAGATGATGTGCCGCATGGCGGCAAAGACACCCGGCGGCAGCGGCATCAGCCCCACCGCCCCGGCGGGTGCGCACCCCGGGCAGCAGATGCTCCCGCCCGTGGGATCAAAAAGCACCACCCCATCCTCCGGCAGTCCGCCGCACTCCCGGCAGGCAATGAGATCCGGCATGTAGCCGGTCAGCGTCAGCAGCCGCAGCTCCAGTATCGCCTTTAGCTGCAGCGGCGGCAGCTTGTCCCGTTCCAGGCAGTAAAGGGTGTTCAGCATCAGCCGCAGCTCCTCCGCCGCCGGCTCGTTTTCCGGGATCAGCTCGCAGCACAGCTGCGAAAAATAGGTCGCCAGCGTCAGCTTTTCCAGGTTCCCCCGGATACCGAAAAACAGCGTATTGGCCTCCGCCTTGTCGGCAAAGCACCGCTCCCGGTTCTGGAACAGCACAAAGTGGGAATAGCAAAGCAGCTCGGTGGCACCAGCCATCGAGCCCTTCATGCGTCCCGCTCCCTTGGCGTAAGCGGTTATGATCCCCCGGTCGGCGGAAAGCAGCGTCAGCAGGCGGTCCTGCTCATCAAGCCGTCGTTCCCGCAGTACCAGAGCGTCGGTCACTGTCTGCATCGGTCGGCTCCTTTGGGGCGGCATTCTGCGCCGTCCGGTACGCAAGGTAATCCTCCACACTTCCGCTTTGCCAAAAGCGATCCCAGCGGCGCTGGAGGTCATTGTTCCTATCATCGGCGGGTCGGTTCACGGCAGGCGCCTCCTTACAGCAGTGTTTTTGCTGTCATTGTGCGCCCCCTGCCGTGGGTTATGTTAGGGAATTTTTGCACCCGCCGCACAAAAATTTCCGCAAGGTCTCTGCAAGCCGCGAATTCGCCCGCAGGGCGCGCCGGCTGCGCC
>CALERQ010000205.1 GCA_937907305.1 uncultured Clostridia bacterium
CCCTGCCCGCCGATATTCAAAAACTGTACGACCTGGCGCATAGCTAAAAAGCCATGCTTTTTAGCTATGCACCGGGGAGCGCAAAACCCGCACAAATGGGCAGCCTGTGCCCTTATTAAACGCGCAGGGGAACCGCTATGGTTCCCCCTCCACACATCCCCCTCCTTGCCATGGGGCCGGTTTCTGCCCACAATGCTAATGCGGCACACCGGACTAAAAAGCCACGCTTTTTAGCTATGCGCCGGAGAGTGCAAAACCCGCACAACTCGACAGCCCGTGCCCTTATTAAACGCACAGGAACCCCACCAACTGCATACACAAAAAGGAGGAGCACCAAAGTGCCCCTCCTTTTATGTTGCGGCGGGACAAAGGCCGCGGAAGAAAGGAAGATAGCAATATTATCAGAATCCGGAATTATTCCGGGTCGGCCACGGTTTTACCTATGCCAAACCAGACATCCAGAATTTCTGCCTTAGGGGCGGGGGTAGCCAGACTAACTACGACCATCAAAACAGCCGCAATAATCAGCGAAGGAACCAGCGGCAGCATGCCAAAGGCAAGGGAGCTGTACGCTGTGGAAAGCAGATAATAGCCGACACCGCCGATCATGGAAGCGATGCAACCGTATTCATTGGCGCGGTCCCACCAAACGCCAAACAACATGGGCATAAAGAACGCGCACGCGCCACCCGCGATGGAAAAATTATTGATGACACCGATAAGTGCCGGTGGCTTGATAGCAAAGAGAATCATCAGGGCAGTGATCACGATGGTGGCAACGGTATTTACTTTTTTCAGCTCGCTGTCCTTCGCATTGCCCTTTTTAATCAGGCCGTTATACACATCCATTACAACAGAGGAATTGACATTCAGCATTTGGAACGCCAAAGTGGACTGGATGGCCGCAGCTACGCCGGAAACCACAATGCCCGCCAAAACGGGAGGCAGAACAATCAGTGCAGAATAAGGAATCACCGTGTCAGAAACGATATCGGGGAAAACCGTACGGCCAATGGTGCCCAAAGTGGGCATCAGCATGGCCCACATGCACACAAAGACCAGGGTCAGTGCCGTACTATTATGGAGGGTCTTACTATCGCCAATCTTGCAGCACTGGGCAACATTATCCTTACCCACATTACTGGACATCCCCACCTGGAACAGGAAGCACGCCAAAATAGCAAAGCTGAAGTGCGCAATGGGAGAAACCACGGAGGGTGAGGTCTCAGCCGTAGCGCGGAAAGCCATTTCCAGTGAGCCTTGGCTGCTGCCAACATACTTCACAAGGCCGATAGTAAGTGCCAGGGTGGTGATGGTCATAATAGCACCCTGGAACGCCGAAACGGCTGCGGTGCCACGGCTGCCGCCCGCTACGGTATAGGCCAGCAGAACCAATCCGAAAATGACAAGGCCATAGATATAGGGCAAACCGGTGATGGTCTCCATCAGACGGGCACCGGAGGTCATTTGCTGGTAGAGGAACAGCCCACTGAAGATAATGATAGCCAGCGGAGAGTACCATGCGATGAAACGGTTATTATTATAGCGATGGCGCAGCACGGCGCCGGTAGAAACCGCATTGATGCGGCTGCATACAATCTTGAGCTTTTTATTGATGAGGCAGGCCGCCATCAGGCCGCAAAAGGTGAAGGAAAACATGCACACCGGCCAGAACAGGCCCCACGCATGGGAAAGGCCGGGATTGGAAAGGAACATCCCACCGCTGCACAGGCCCGCGGCGATCATCATGCCGGAGGCCAGCCAGCCCATGTTGCCGCCGCCGGCAAAAAAGGCTTTGCCAAAGCCATCCTTCCCAGAACTTCCGCGTTTGGAAAGCACATTACCCAGCACTACACATATCACCGAATATACCACAAAGGTGATAATTGCAAACAATCTAACAGAGCTACTGACTTCCATTATTCTTTCTCCTCCTTTGTATAGTCATAGTCCGGGTTTTTAGCGTCCAGAGAAACATCGGAAAACCGGCGCTTTAGCATATAAATAGCAACCACTACCCCTATCACGCAGATGAGAACACAGGCCACAAACCAGGAGGGGAAACCCAAAATATAGCTGTATTCCGCGGGGTCACCGCCACCCAGGAAGTAGCACGCTGTCATGGTGGCAGCAAAGTACAGCAGCCAGAACACGCTGACGATCCGGGCCTCTTTGGCAATCAACGCAAAGCGACTATCTGGGATATAGGATTTCTTCTTGCTCTCCATAATACTCTCACTCCTTCTCGTTATCTTGTTCGCACAGTTCATCAAATATCCGTTCCAACGCCAGGTCCACCCAGTCCCAGTCCGGAATACCTGGCAGGACTGCGGCATGGTAATCTGGATAAGCCGGGGACAGCACCTGCCCAAAGCGTTCATTCATCTGCAGGCACTCCGGGTCATCGGGGGTATATATCTGGAATACACGGGGGGGATGGGGTTTCCCCGCCAGGGCGGCATACGCTGCCGGCAGGTCGTTTTCGCCGCATGCGGTGCATCCGCCAAATACAGCCTCAAACTGTTCCTTACGGTCGGGATGGTCATCCATAAACCGCTGCAGGTCGGTAATGCCATTCAGACTGAATACCGCCGCAAACTGTTCCGGATATTTGGCCGCATGCTTCAGCGCCGCAAAGCCGCCGCTGCCAATCCCCGCGAGGAAGGTCTTTTTCGGGCTGGCGGTGCCAGGCAGGGCCTGCCGGATGATCGCCATAACCTCATCCAGCGCACTCTCGTAGCAGAGCTCGGTAAAATTCGCTTCAATGGAAGCATTGCTGCCAAAGGAATTGCCTGTATTCAGGTCCCGCACCGCATAGTCGGTAAAGTAGCTCAGCATTCCCTCCGGCATGGCCACCATTATGCCGTGTTTTTCGGCATAACGCCGGATACTGCTCATGGTCGCCAGCTCCAGTGGGGAGGATGCCTCCTCGTGCAGGAGCAGCAGTACCGGGTATTCCTCCCGGAAAGATCCCGGCTGCATCTGCGGTGCGGCCGCACTGCGGACCAGCTTTCTTTGGGGGATGATCAGATAGAGATTGACCATGTCCTTGATATGGTCGGAAACATAGGTCACTTTCATCATTGCCATTACTCTGTGTCCCCCTCCTTTCCTTCTCTACCCAGGAACCAATCCAGGTACAGATACACGCCGCTGTTGCCGGGGCCCCAGCTGTGGATACCCTCGATAAAATAATAAGTATAGTCCAAATCCAATGCCATCAAATGGCGGTGCATGGTCTCATTGGGCACCCGCAGGTAGTCCTCCCGGCCCCAGCTTTGGTAGATGCGGGGAACCATGCTGTCTCCTGCCACTTTTTGCTCGCTCAGCCTGGTGGTCAGCTCAAACAGGTCATACTGTGTCCCCCGGATGGAGGTGGAGCTGCCAAACTGCCGGCGATGCTTGATCTTCATAAAGGGCCGGTTCTCCAGTGCCCACTGCATATCCAGCATTCCACTTTGCGCTCCCACATAACCATACAGCTGCGGATTGTTCAGTCCGCAGCAGAAAGCGCCAAACCCACCCATGGAAAACCCATAGATGCCGGTGTCCTCCCTGCGGGTGGAAAGCGGGAACAGCGTTCGGGTAATTTCCACCAGCTCCTGTGTGATGAAGGTATAGTACTGATGTGCATAGCGGTAATCCTCATGGAAATCTGCCAAAAAGCCAAAGCCAGGTGATACCATGATGAGGGCGACCTCATCCAGGTTGCGCTGCACAAAGGCGGACGCCACATCCATATCAGTGAACAGGGCGTCACTGGTCTCCAACGCTCCAGGGATCATGTAAACCGTTTTCAGCTTTTTGCCGGGGGCTGGCACGGGCAAACGCGCACTGATCTGCACCGGCCGCCCCAATGCTTGGGAATAAATTTCGGTCGTGATATTTCCTGTAATTGCCATTTTGTCTCCTTTCTGTATTTTGTAAGGGTATTGGGGTTATCCCCTTTTGTAGCTACGCACCCTCATATATCAGCAAAACCCGTGCCAATTCGGTCAAAATCCAGAAAAAGAAGAAAATTTGTCGTTTTAACAAAAAATCGCATTGCTTTCTTGTGCCGGATGCACAGCGTTTGGGGCAGCCGCTTGCATCTTTTTCGCAAATATGCAATAATATCGTCAGAAATTTATTGCGAAAAATTCGCGTAAACGAGAAAATTCGCAATGTTGCGAATCCCGCCGCAAAAAATAAAAGGAGGAACATGTCCCTATGTTCGCCTGTGATGAAGTAAATAATGTCGCGTTTTATCAGCAAATCTTTGACCTGTACGACGGCAATATCATGGTCTCCGATGCCACCGGGCGTATCGTCTTTGTTTCCATCTGCAGTCCCGGCATCGAAGGCTTTGACCAGCAAAAATTGCTGAATACAAATATCCATACTACCGCCGGCAGCATCTGCTATGCCACCGGCTCCGCCACCGCCAAGGTGCTGGAAAGCAAAAAGCAGTGTTACAGCGCACATTTTGTAGGGGAAAAGAAAAAAAGCCGCGTACTGGCCTATGCTAAACCCATCTTTGATGAAAACGGGGAACTAAAGTATGTGGCCAGCTACGGCTGGGAGGAAAAGGACTTGTATGCGCTGCTAAAGCGACTGGATGAGGAGAAAAGCAGCGTCAAAAATGTTCTGCACTACATCCAGGGCACCAATAGCGCCGCGCAGAGCTTCATCGCCCAAAGCAGACTTATGAAGGCCGTGATGGAGCGTGCCCTGCGCGTGGCGGAAAGCGATAGTACCGTCATTCTGTATGGGGAATCCGGCAGCGGCAAGGAAGTCATGGCCAAGTATATTCACGCCAACAGCCGCCGCCGGGATGAGGTCTTCATCCCCATCAATTGCTCCGCCATTCCCAAGGAACTGTTGGAATCTGAAATGTTCGGGTACAGCAAGGGAGCCTTTACCGGTGGCAACCGGGAGGGTAATATCGGCCTGTTCGAATTCGCCAATAACGGCACCATCTTCCTGGATGAAATCGGCGACTGTCCGCTGGAACTGCAAACCAAGCTGCTGCGCGTGCTGGAAAATGGCGAGATTCGCCGGGTCGGCAGCAATAAAATCATCACCACCAACGCCCGCATCATTGCCGCAACCAACCGCAACCTCCAGGAGCTGGTCCATGAGGGGAAATTCCGTGCCGACCTGTATTACCGTCTAAATGTCATCCCCATCACCTTACCGCCACTGCGGGAGCGCATGGATGACATCGAACCACTGGCCCGCCGCTTTGTCGAAGAATACAACAAGAAGTACCATCTCGCCCGTATCCTCAGCCCACAGCTCATTCATACCATGCTACATTATGCATGGCCTGGAAATATACGCGAGTTGAAAAACTGCATCGAGCGCATGATCATTACCTCCGATTCCGATATCATAGATGCGGAAGCCTTCCCCTACCACAACCCCACCCAAGCCACCGTCGCCTGCCACAAGGCGGAGTCCCGCCCCTATGACCGGTTTTCCAGCTACGAGGAAGCCATAGCCGCCTTCGAGTGTGAATATTTCCAGCAGATACTGGGAAACTGCGGCTGGGATGTAAAAGCTGCGGCGCAGCAGACCAAAATGCACATTTCCACCCTTTACCGCAAGATAGAAAAGTTGGGATTAAAGCCCTAAACACTCCTGTCATGCAAAAGCCCCCTCCTGCTAAAAGCAGAAGGGGGCTTTCTTGTTATGTAATTATCGTTTTCCCGGCGGCCGCTGTATTTTTCGCTCTCTGCTGTCCGGAATGCCCATTTCGGCACGGTATTTAGCTATGGTGCGGCGTCCCATCGTAACGCCTTCCTCCTGCAGCAGCTGCTGCAGCCGGTTATCACTCATGGGGCAGGCCGGGTTTTCCTCCGCTACCAGTCGTCGCAGCGTTTCGCGCACCAGTTCCCCGGTGGTCTCACCCTGTGCACTTTCCACCCGCACCGCGCTAAAGAGCGCCCGAAATGGCACCACAAACAGCGGTCCCTGCAAGTGCTTGTCCTTCAGGGCACGGCTCACCGTGGAGGGACTCAGCCCCAGCTCCTCCGCTATTTCCACCATGGATAGCGGTACAAGCGGGCCATTGCCTCGCAGGAAGGCCTCCTGCCTGCTCAAAATGCTTTTTGTTATTTCCAGCAGGGTATCATGCCGCTTTTGCGCCGCCTGCATCATAAATTGCACCCGCCGCAGTTTTTCCGCCATATATTCCTTCAGCGCTTCCTCCTCGGCAGTGTTTGCCAGCTGCGTATAGTATTCGCTGACACTGTAATTCTGCCGCCATTCATCATGGACCATGATCTCCCATCCCTGTCTCCACCGGATGGACACCTCCGGGTGGATATAGGCGGTCTGCTCCCGGCCACATCCTTCCATCGGGCGGGGGTTCAGACTCCGTATTTGCTCTGCCGCCTGCTGAGCCAGTGCCGTACTGATTCCCAGCTGCCGGGCAAGTCCGCCGATCTTTCCCGCTGCCAGCAGCGGCAGGCCCTCCCGAACGATCCTCTCCGCCACCGGCTCCGCTTTGGGCAGCCGCCATAGCTGCAGCAGCAAACACTCCTGCAAATCCCGCGCAAATACCCCCGCCGGCTCCAGCCCCTGGCATTCCCGCAACAGTTCGGTGGCACGGTCGGCTGTCAGGCCATACCGCCGGGCCACCAGTTCCAGCGGCACCGCAAAGCGCCCGTTTTCATCCAGGCATTCCACCATATATTCCACCGCCTGCCATTCACCGGGCGCATAGTCCCTTGGGTTCAATTGGTTCAGCAATTCCCGCCGCGGATTCTCCTCCATCGCATATTTCCCTGTCTCCAGTAGGGCCTCATCCCGGCTGTGGGATGCCGTCTGCCCGGATGACCCAAACCGATATTCATTGCCGAAAGGACTGGTCTCCTCCATGACGCAGCCGGTCTGTTCTAGGAACGGATTGTTCTGGTATTCCTCTTCAAAGCACTGCCGCAGCTCCGTGCTGCTCATCCGCAGCATCTCCAGCGACTGCACCTGGGATGCGGAAAGCACCTGCTTTTGCTGTAATACATGCTTCATCTCCGGCGGCATTTTCATCTCTCCTTCCCTGGTTTCGGCATTCTATATCCCATTCTTACCACACTCACTGTCAAAAATCCAGCGCTTTGGTTATGATAGAATCTCATAACAAAGTGAAAAGGACGCCCCTAAGAGCGTCCTTCTTCTTATCTTGCCGCCGCCAGCAGGCGTTCCAGCCACTCCACCAGCGCAAAGGAAAGCCGATATTCCGGACCCTCCGCCAGCTTTTCTATCTCTGCCAGCTCCGGGCCTTCCGCCGCCGTGCCAATGCACAGCTGCGGGAACAGCACACACCACCAGTTATGCCCCTCAGCCGCTCCCAGCTCAATACGCACCGCGTCATAGTACCCCGCCGGCAGAATGGTACCATCATACTCCCGGGTCTCAAAGTACATATTCACCAGCGCCACCCGCACGGCATCGGTGCTGCCGGCCCGCGCCAGAGTCTCCTCCGCCGCCGCCTTCATTCTGGGCAGCAGTTCCTCCGCCAGCGCCATCGTTTCCGTTTGGCTCCCGCTTTCCGCAAAGTCCTCCGCCGTTTCCCGCAGGATGGCATCCCGCACCTGCAGCTTCAGTGCCTGGTCTTCCTCGCTGTCGCTGTTGGCCAGGATGTGCAGCCGCAGCACATTCTCCCGCACCGCCTCACACTCACTATCAAAGCCCACCGCCATGCTGAGGACCACCGCCAGCAGCAAGCCCAAAATCAGTACTCTGTCCCACTTTTTTGTCATCGGTTTTCCGTCCTTTCCAGGTCAGTTCGTTATCCGGAGTATGGACGGATTTTCCGCTTCTATTCGCAGTCCGTGCAGAGGGCAGGATCAGGCCGCAGGCCGCCCGCCCGAAAGGGCGGGCAAACGGACCTTCGGTCCGTTTCGGCGGCGCTGCGCGCCGCCGGGCCTGCGGCCCTCCCTCCCCCACCGCAGATCCCCGCCCCCTCTCCAAAAAGCTCCCCCACCCTGCGCCAGGCAGAATGGGGGAGCTTTTCATTTTTTATCGCTTATTCCAGCATCGAGCGTCCCGTCATCTCCGCGGGCTGGGGCAGACCCAGCGCCGCCAGCATGGTCGGGGCAATGTCCGCCAGCCGGCCGCCCTCAGGCATCAGCTTTGTCCCCTCCGGGAAGCCCACCGCGATGAACGGCACCGGATTGGTGGTGTGCGCCGTAAAGGGCTTGCCTTCCTCGTCGGTCATCCTGTCGGCGTTGCCGTGGTCCGCCGTCACAAAGGCCCGGCCGCCCATCTCCTCAATGGCCGCCAGCATCCGGCCCAGGCAGGTATCCACCGTCTCCACCGCCTTTACCGCCGCCTCAAAGACCCCAGTATGGCCCACCATGTCGCAGTTGGCGTAGTTCAGGATGATGACATCATACTTGCCGCTCCTGATGCGCTCCACCACCTCGTCGGTCACCAGGTAGGCGCTCATCTCAGGTTGCATATCATAGGTCGCCACCTTGGGGCTGGGGATCAGCACCCGGTCCTCACCGGGATAGGGGGCCTCCACGCCGCCGTTAAAGAAGAAGGTAACATGGGCGTATTTCTCGGTCTCGGCAATGCGCAGCTGGGTCAGCCCCTGCTTGCTGATATACTCCCCGAAGGTGTTGGTCAGATCCTCAGGCTTATAGGCCACCTCCACATTGGGCATGGTGGCGTCGTACTGGGTCATGCAGATATACACCAGCGGGAAGAAGCCCTTTTTCCGCTCAAACCCGGCAAAATCGGGGTCCACCAGCGCACGGGTCAGCTCACGCGCCCGGTCGGGACGGAAATTGAAGAAGATCACGCTGTCCCCGCTGTTGATGGCCGCGTTTTCAGTCACCACCGCCGGCACGGTAAATTCATCGGTCACACCGTTTTTATAGTTTTCCCGCATCATCGCCGCGGGGTCGGGGGCTTTCACGCCCTCCCCGTTCACAATGGCGTCGTAGGCCTTCACTACCCGCTCCCAGCGGTTATCCCGGTCCATGGCATAGTAGCGGCCGCTCACGGTGGCTATTTTGCCCACACCGATCTTATCCAGTTCCGCCTTCAGCTCATCAATATACTCCGCGCCGGAGGTCGGGGGCACATCGCGCCCATCCATAAAGCAGTGGATATATACCTTTTCCACGCCGTTCTTCTTCGCCATCTCTATCAGGCCATAGAGGTGCCGGATATGGCTGTGCACCCCGCCGTCGGAAAGCAACCCCATCAGATGCAGCGCGGCGCCCGGCTTTTTGGCGTTTTCCATCGCGTGCACCAGCGCGGGGTTGGTCAGGTACTCCCCCTCCTCAATAGACTTGGTGATGCGGGTCAGCTCCTGGTAAACGATGCGCCCCGCGCCCATATTGGTGTGGCCCACCTCACTGTTCCCCATCTGTCCGTCCGGCAGGCCCACATCCAGCCCGGAAGCCCCGATCTGGGTATGGGGACAGGTGGCCCACAGCCGGTCCAGGTTGGGGTGCTTGGCGGCGGCTATGGCGTTGCCCTCGGTCTCTTTCCGCAGGCCAAAACCGTCCATGATAATAAGTGCCAGTGGTTTTTTCATCGCAGCTTCCCCCTTTTTATTTGCTTGCGGCTTCCACTATCGCCGCAAAATCCGGCGCCTTCAGCGAAGCGCCGCCGATCAGTCCGCCGTCGATATCCGGCTGGGCCAAAAGGCCCGCCGCGTTCTTGGCGTTCATGCTGCCGCCGTACTGGATGGTCGTGGCCTCCGCCGCTTCCTCTCCATACAGCTTGCCCAGCAGCTCACGGATCATATGGTTGACCTCATTGGCCTGCTCATCGGTCGCCGTCTTGCCGGTACCAATGGCCCAAACCGGCTCATACGCGATAATGATGTGCCGCAGCTCCTCGGCAGTCACCCCGGCCAGCGCCTTCTTCACCTGAATGGCAATGGTCTCCCCGGTGATGTCCGCTTCCCGCTGCTCCAGCGTCTCGCCCACGCACAGGATGACCTCCAGACCGCTTTCCAGCGCCGCGCGCACCCGCTTGGCCACCGTCCCATCGGTCTCGCCGAAGTACTGCCGGCGCTCGCTGTGCCCGATGATGACATACTGCACGCCCAGCTCCTTCAGCATCGGCGCGGAGATCTCCCCGGTGAAGGCCCCGCTTTCCGCCCAATGACAGTTCTCGGCGCCCACCTTCACATTGCTGCCCTCGGTCAGGGCCAGCGCGGTCTCCAGGTTGGTATACGGCGTGCAGATAACGACCTCACAGCCCGCCTCCTTTACCAGCGGCAGCAGCTCGGTAATGAGCGTCTTCGCCTCGGCACGGTTTTTATTCATTTTCCAGTTCCCGGCGATTACCGCCCGGCGTTTTGCTTTATTCATATCCTTTTCCTCCTTGGATGGTCTATCTTTCCTTGATTTCTCGGCAGGCCCCAGCCGGGAGCTGGTTCCGGGCCGCAGACCCAGCCGCCCTCCGGGCGGCTTCCGCGGACTTCGTCCGCGGCGGCGGCTCCGCCGCCGGGCCTGCGGCCCGGCGCCCTCCGCCAATCTGCGGCCTATCCTCGGCCAGCCCCTGCAGGATGCCGGCCCGGGGCGCAGCCCCCCGCCTTCGGCGGGTCAGCGGACTTCGTCCGCTGCGCGCGTCCTGCGGACGCGCGGGGCTGCGCCCCGCCGCTCCCGCGTTTTCCCTGGTCCGCGCCCCGCCATTTCCGCCAAAGCCATACGGCCCCGCTTTGCAATAAAACGGGGCCGCCTTAGGGTACCTTATTCTTTATCCCGGATGCAGGCGATGCCGGGCAGCAGAGTCCCCTCCAGATACTCCAGCGAAGCGCCGCCGCCGGTGGAGATGTGGCTCATCTTGTCGCCAAAGCCCAGCTGCTGTACCGCCGCCGCGCTGTCGCCGCCGCCAATGATGGTGGTCGCGTCAGTCTCGGCCAGCGCCTTGGCCACCGCGATGGTGCCCGCCGCCAGTACCGGGTTCTCAAAGACGCCCATCGGCCCGTTCCACACCACGGTCTTGGCGTCCTTCACCGCCTCAGCGTACAGCGCGCGGGTCTTGGGACCAATATCCATCCCCATGCGATCAGCAGGG
>CALERQ010000206.1 GCA_937907305.1 uncultured Clostridia bacterium
AGCGTGGGACAGGGAATGGGTGATGCCGCTGCCATCGCCGATGATGTAAAGGCCAGGGTGCTGGTTGGATTCCAGTTTTTTATTGACCTCGACCTCCATGTTGTAGAATTTGACCTCCACGCCATAGAGCAGGGTATCCTCATTGGCGGTACCGGGGGCGATCTTATCCAGCGCGTAGATCATTTCCACAATGTCATCCAGAATGCGTTTGGGCAGCACCAGGCTCAGGTCGCCGGGGGTGGCATTCAGGGTGGGGGTGATGAAGGCTTCCTCCATCCGCTCCGGGGTGGAACGGCGGCCGCGGATCAGATCGCCGAAGCGCTGAATGATGACCCCGCCGCCCAGCATATTGCTGAGCCGGGCGATGCTTTCACCGTAGCCGTTGGAATCCTTGAAAGGCTCCGAGAAATGCTGCGCCACCAGCAGGGCAAAATTGGTGTTTTCAGTCTGGCGGGAGGGATCCTCGTAGCTGTGGCCATTGACGGTGATGATGCCATTGGTGTTCTCATTTACCACGGCACCCTTGGGATTCATGCAGAAGGTACGCACTTTATCGCCGTATTTTTCGGTGCGGTAGACGATCTTGCTCTCATACAGTTCATCGGTAAGGTGGGCAAAAACGGCCGCCGGCAGCTCCACCCGCACGCCCAGGTCTACACGGTTGGAATGGGTGGGGATGCTGAGATCCCGACAGACGGTTTCCATCCACTTGCTGCCGCTGCGCCCTACCGAGATGACACACTTTTGACAGGTGTAATCGCCCGCCGCAGTGGAAACGCGGTAGCCATCATCCGCCGCCGCGACTGCGGTGACGGGGGCATCAAAGAAGAAGGTGACCTTTTCCTTTAATTCCTCGTAGATATTCTGCAGCACCTTATAGTTGATGTCAGTGCCCAAATGCCGCACCGACGCATCCAGGAGATGCAGGTCATTCTGGATACAGACCGTCTTAAAGCGGGTGCCGGCGGTAGAATACAGCTTGGTACCTTCGCCGCCGTGAGTCAGGTTGATCTCATCAACATAGCGCATCAGCTCCAGTGCCTGCTTTTTGCCGATGTACTCATACAGTGTGCCGCCAAAGTCGTTGGTGATGTTGTACTTGCCATCGGAGAAAGCACCCGCCCCGCCAAAGCCGCTCATGATGGAGCAGGTGGAACAGCCAATACAGGTTTTTATTTTATCGCCATCGATAGGGCAGCGACGGCGGCTGAGGGGATGGCCGGATTCGAACACCGCGACCCGCAGGCTGGGAGCCCGGCGGGTCAGCTCGTAAGCGGAAAAGATGCCGCCGGGGCCAGCGCCAATGATAATGACATCGTAATTCATAGTACGACCTCCACAAAAAATAACAGTTGGCAGCAGTGCGGCCAACCCGATGATCCAAGACACTTTATTTATATCATAGGTGGGGCGGTTTTGCAATGACCGCGGTGGAGAAAAAACACCCGGCAGCAGGGCAAAAACCGTACTCTTTGCCCAGTGGCCGGCATAAAGGAAAGCAGCCGCCCGCTCCGGTGAGCAGGCGGCTGAAATTATGCGTTCTGCGGGCTTCATTGCCACGGTAGGGGAAGAATGCCGATAAGCAGGGAAGCCTGCGAGAGCGGCCAAATTTAACGGCCCAGTGCCTTTTTGACATATTCCCGCAGGGCGCTGTCATCCAGGAAAGGAAGAAGCTCAGTGATACTCTCGCCGCGGGCCAGCTTTTCCTTGGCGATGGCCCCCAGCGCCTTATCCCCCAAAAAGGGCAGCATGGCGGTAACATCCTCGCCGCGAAGCACCTTGGCAAGTGCCACCTCGCCCAGCTTTCCCTCCTCGGCAAAGGGGAGAAGTTCCCCGATGGAGCGGCCGTTCTGGGCACGGAGTTCCGCCAGCCTGCCCACCGCTTCTTCGCTCATGAAAGGGGCAAGTGCCACGGTATCCTTGCCGTTCTGCTCCAGCAGCAGCGCCAGTTCATCTACCTTTTCTTCTGCCATAAAGGGGGCCAGGCCTGTGACATCGCCACCCTCCTGCGCCAGCTGTGTGGCCAGCTCGCCCACGGTTTCCTCATCCAGGAACGGTGCCAGCGCCAATAGGCTTTCTCTATCGCCCTTGACTTCCCCGGCCAGCTTTTCCACCTGGCTGGGACGCAATACCTCGGCAGCTTCTTTCAGCTCCTCCCTGGTGTAATCGGCAGGCTGTACCGGCTCCCCGGCTGTTACCTTTTCCACCACAGGGTTGCCGCCGCCCAGGATCTCATCCACCGTCACGCCGAAAATTTCGGCCAGTTCCGGCAGCTTGGCAATATCGGGCATGGAATTGCCCCTTTCCCAGTTGGAGACCGCCTGATAACTGATCCCCAGCCGATCGGCCAGTTCAAACTGCGTCATATCCTTTTTCCTACGCAGCTCCGCTATTCTTTTTCCGATTTTTACCGTATCAAACATATTGTATTGCTCCTTTCCGCCGGTTGCTTCCGACATCATCAGCATAGCAAATCACACACCAATAAACCAACAACCGGTGCTTGAGTCCGAAAATTCAACCAGCGCTTGAGCCCCAAGTATTAGTCCATTAACTGCCGGCACTGCATTTTTCGGCATCAATGGCCAGTACCACCATCAGAGCCGAAAGAGCATCCTCGGGACGCGTCACCTCGATGGAATAGGTATCGGTCCAGTTCAGCAGCTCCTTGCTGATGGTCGCTACCGCTTCGCCGCGGCCATCCACAATGGAATAGTCCCAACCCAGCCAGTCGCCCTCCACATGCCAGCCGTTGCATTCAATATTATAGTGATTGCTAAAGAGGGTAAATTCCTTCCGGATGCTGCCGATATACTCCCCACCACGGTACAGCTCGAACCGCGGCAGCAGGGTAAGAACCGCCTGCTTTACCATACCCAGTTCCTCCCCCGCAGGGGTGAAAATTTTGAGGCAGTGCCCCCAGGAAAGCTGCCCCTTTACCACATAGGCAATGCTGCCGTCCTCGTAGTAGATATCGTAGCTATCGAACCACGAGAGGAAGCGCTGTTTGAATAAAAGTTTCATCATTCATCCCTCCTTCTTGGGAACCATTCTAACACAAATAAGGCAAGAGAAAAAGCCCCGAACGCTATTGCATTCGGAGCTTTGGCTCCCCCTGTCCGGCTTGAACGGACGACCCTGCGGTTAACAGCCGCATGCTCTACCGACTGAGCTAAGGAGGAATAT
>CALERQ010000207.1 GCA_937907305.1 uncultured Clostridia bacterium
GCGGGCGGTTTGGCGGGTGCCGCGGGCTACGGATAGGAGCAGCGGCCCATCAACTGTGGGTATTGTAGCATTTTGCGGGGCAGCAGTCAAACAGAAGGGGAGGAAGCAGCGAAGTTTTCCGAAAAAAGGAGGCAAAAAGGGATAGCCAAGGCCTTTTTTTTCTGCTATACTATATAGGCAATTTGCAAACGGAGAATTTTGCAGAAGAATAAGGAGTGTAAAAAGTATGGCTATGGAAAGAACTTATATCATGCTGAAGCCCGACTGTGTAAAGCGTGGCCTGATGGGCGAGGTCATTTCCCGCATCGAGCGCAAGAACTACAAGATCGTTGACGCGAAGATGATGATGCTGGATGAGCCGATTCTGCGCGAGCACTATGCCCATATCGCGGATAAGCCTTTTTTCCCTGAGATTGTGACCTACATGACCAGCGGCCCCGTTCTCGCGATGATCGTAGAGGGTGACAACGCTGTGAAGGGTATGCGCATTATCATGGGCGCTACCAAGTTTGAGGAAGCGGCTGCCGGTACCATTCGCGGCGACTATGCCTGCTGCACCAGCGAGAACCTCATCCATGGCTCCGACAGCGTGGAGAACGCTGAGATCGAGATCAAGCGTTTCTTTGGCTGATAAAAAAGCGAAAATGCAAAAACAAACCGGTATCCGTAAAAGGGTGCCGGCTGTTTTATAGTTAATTCGGCAAAAAGCTCCCGCCCGGGTGGGCAGGAGCTTTTATGTTTAGGGAAGATTATTTCTTCTCGGCCTTGAGAGCTTCGATCATCATGGGAACGACCTTGAACAGATCGCCGCAGATGCCGTAATCGGCAGCCTCGAAGATAGGAGCGGTCTCATTCTTGTTTACCGCGATGATGCACTCGGAATCCTGCATACCAGCCAGGTGCTGGATGGCGCCGGAGATACCCAGAGCGACATAGATCTTGGGACGAACGGTCTTACCGGTCTGGCCGACCTGATGATCGGCAGAGAGCCAACCGGCATCAACAGCAGCACGGCTGCCGCCTACTACGCCGCCGCCCAGGGCCTCGGCCAGTTCTTCGGCCAGCTTAATGCCGGTCTGAACATCCTTGCCGATACCGCGGCCAACGGATACGATAACCTCGGCACCGGTCAGATCGACGAGATCCTTGGCGGCCTTGACGATCTCCAGAACTTCGGTCTTGATATCGGAGGCGGCCAGCTCGACGGGATACTTCTCGACAATGACCTTATCAGCCTTAGCCTGATCGAAGGGGGCGCGCTGCATAACGCCGGGACGGACGGTGGACATCTGAGGACGGAAGCGGGGGCAGATGATGGTAGCCATCAGGTGACCGCCGAAAGCGGGACGGGTCATCTTGAGGTGGGTGCCCTCATCGAACTTCATGTTGTCCACATCCATGGTGGAGGTGGTCTTCAGGAAGGCTTTGTACTTCTCAACATCTACATCCAGGTGGGTGCAGTCGGCGGTGAGGCCGGTGTGCAGGGTAGCGGCACAGCGGGGGCCCAGGTCACGGCCGATATTGGTGGCGCCGATGAGCATGATCTCGGGTTTCTTTTCCATGACCACATCGCAGATGACCTTGGTGTAGGCATCGGTGGTGTAGTCCTTCAGGAGAGGATGCTCGCAGACGATGATACGGTCGGCGCCGTAGCCGCCCAGCTCTTTGGCCAGACCCTCGACCTTATCGCCCAGCAGCAGACCGCAGAGCTCTACGCCCAGGTCATCGGCCAGTTTGCGGCCTTCGCTGATGAGCTCGAAATCGGTGGGCATCAGTTTGCCCTCGCGCTGCTCGCAGAATACCCATACGCCCTTGAAGGCGGTGGGATCGGTATTCACAAAAGTAGACATAGTCATTTTCTCCTTTCTATCAGATGATGTGCTTCTCTGCCAGCAGAGAAACCAGCTTTTCGCAGGTCGCCTTATCAGCGCCCTCCAGCATCATGCCGGCACCCTTCTGAGGGGGAGAGAAAGACTTGTAAACATTGGTGGGAGAGCCCTTGAGGCCGATGGTATCCAGCTCGATGAGCGGATCATCCTTCAGGGTCTCAAAGTTGTAGATCTCCAGAGGCTTATTGTAGCACTCGAAGATACCGCCGACGCTCATATAGCGGGGAGTGTTCAGCTCCTTGATGCAGGTGAGCAGGCAGGGGGTCTGGGTCTTGATGGTCATGTAGCCATCTTCCAGCATGCGGCGGCAGATGACATTCTTACCCTCGACCTTGATCTCGGAAACATAGGTGATCTGGGGCATGCCCAGCTTCTCGGCGATCTGAGGACCGACCTGAGCGGTATCACCATCGATGGCCTGGCGGCCGCAGAAGACGATATCGCCTTCCTCGATGCCGATCTTCTTGATGGCGGCGGCGAGAATCTGGCTGGTGGCGAAGGTATCGGAACCGCCGAATTCACGGGCGGAAACCAGAACGGCACGATCGGCACCGCGGGCCAGCAGCTCACGCAGCATTCCCTCGGCGGGAGGGGGACCCATGGAAACGACCACGACTTCGCAGCCGGTCTCATCCTTCAGGGTCAGGGCAGCCTCGATGGCATTGAGGTCATCGGGGTTGGTGATGGTATCCATGGAGGCACGATCCATGGTACCGTCTTCTTTTACAGCAACCTTACCGGAGGTATCCGGTACCTGCTTTACACATACGATACATTTCATAACGGCATACTCCTCCTATCAGTTGACCTTAAGATTGGCGGCGATGACCATGCGCTGAACCTCGGAGGTACCCTCGTAGATTTCAGTGATCTTGGCATCACGCATCATGCGCTCCACGGGGTAATCACGGGTGTAGCCGTAACCACCAAAGAGCTGTACCGCGCGGCGGGTCACATCGCTGGCAGCCTCGGCAGCAAACAGCTTCGCCATGGCAGCGTCAACGCTGTAAGGCTCGTGGGCGTTCTTCTTGCAGGCAGCGGAGTAAACCAGATACTTGGCAGCTTCCATGCGGGTATGCATATCAGCGATCTGGAACTGGGTATTCTGGAACTGGGAGATGCGGCGGCCAAACTGAACACGCTCGTGGGTGTACTTGATGACCTCTTCCACAGCGCCTTCGCCAAGGCCCAGCGCCTGAGCTGCGATGCCGATACGGCCGCCATCCAGGGTGGCCATAGCGATATTGAAGCCCTTGCCCTTCTTGCCCAGCAGACGGTCGGCGGGGATGCGGCAGTCTTCCATGATCAGCTCGCAGGTGGAGGAACCGCGGATACCCATCTTCTTTTCGTGCTTACCAACACTGAAGCCGGGATCGGTGCGCTCTACGATGAAAGCGGAGATCTCTTTACGGGTCTTCTTGGGGTTCTTCTTATCGGGGATGATGCCGGTAACGGCAATGATGATAAATACATTGGCAAAGCCGGCATTGGTGATGAAGATCTTGGAGCCATTGAGGACCCAGTGGTCGCCATCCAGCACGGCAAAGGTCTGCTGACCCTGCGCATCGGTGCCGGCGCCCGGCTCAGTCAGACCGAAAGCACCGATCCACTCGCCGCTGCACAGCTTGGGCAGGTAATATTTCTTCTGCTCCTCGGTGCCGTTCTCATAGATGGGAGCGCAGCACAGGGAAGTGTGGGCGGAAAGGATAACGCCGGTGGTGCCGCAGACCTTGGAGAGCTCTTCGACAGCCATGACATAGGAGAGGACATCGCCGCCGGCGCCGCCGTACTCCTTGGGGAAGTAGATACCCATCATACCGAGCTTAGCCATCTTTTTGACGGTTTCTTCGGGGAAGCGCTCTTCCTCATCCACCTCGGCAGCCAGGGGCTTTACTTCATTCTCGGCAAACTCACGGTACATCTTCTGCACCATGGCCTGCTCTCTGGTGAGTTTGAAATCCATAACAGATCCTCCTTATTGCTTACTTTCTGTAATCGTAGAAACCAACGCCGGTCTTTCTGCCCAGCTTGCCGCCGCGGACCATCTTGCGCAGCAGGGGATGAGGACGATACTTATCGTCGCCGGTCTCGGCCTGCAGAACTTCCATAATGGCGAGGCATACATCCAGACCGATCAGATCGCCCAGAGCGAGGGGGCCCATGGGATGATTGGCGCCCAGCATCATGGCATTATCGATGCCCTCAACGGAGGCAACGCCTTCGGCATAGATGCCGACAGCCTCATTGATCATGGGGATGAGGATGCGGTTAACAACGAAACCGGCAGCTTCTTCGACCTGTACGGGGGTCTTGCCGATGTCTTCCGCGATTTTCTTGATGGTTTCTACCATCTCAGCGGGGGTATTCAGGCCGGCGATGACTTCGACCAGCTTCATAACAGGAGCGGGATTGAAGAAATGCATGCCGATGATGGGACGATCGAGCTTGGCGCCGATCTCGGTGATAGAAAGGGAGGAAGTATTGGTGGCGAACATGCACTCGGGTTTGCAGATCTGGGAGAGCTCCTGGAAGGTCTGCTTCTTGATTTCCATGTTCTCAATGGCAGCCTCGATGACGAGGTCGCAATCCTTGCAGATCTCCTTGGTGCCGGTGGTGATCTTAGCGAGGATGGCATCGGCAGCGGCCTGCTCCATCTTGCCCTTGGCCACGCGGCCGTTCAGGCCTTTGGCGATCTTGTTTTTGCCGTTAGCGGCAAACTCTTCGTTGATATCGCACAGGAAAACCTCGTAGCCATTGGACTGAGCAAAGGCCTGAGCGATGCCGGAACCCATAGTACCAGCGCCGATAATACCAACTTTCATTTTCTGTTACCTCCGTAAGTATAGTTTTTGGGACTTTGATTATTTATTGAGGAATGCTTCGACCTTGCGCTTTTCCAGGAAAGCGGTCATGCCTTCCTTCTGGTCGTAGGTCTCAAAGCAGTTGCCAAACAGCTTTTCTTCGATGACGATGGCCTGGTCCATATCCACCTGCAGGCCTTCATTGATGGCGCGCTTGCAGTTGCGCACGGCGATGGGGGCATTGCGGGCAATAGTGGAAGCCAGCTTCTTGGCGGCGGGCATCAGCTCTTCGGTGGGGTAAACATTGTTCACCAAGCCGATGCGATAGGCTTCCTCCGCCTTGATGTTGCGGGCACCGTAGATCATCTCTTTTGCCTTGCCGGTGCCGACGATGCGGGCCAGACGCTGGGTGCCGCCGAAACCGGGGGTGATGCCCAGGCCGACTTCGGGTTGACCGAACACGGCATTTTCGCTGCAGATGCGGATATCGCAGCTCATGCTGATTTCACAGCCGCCGCCCAGCGCAAAGCCATTGACGGCCGCAATAACGGGGATGGGGAAGGTCTCCAGCTTGCGGAATACATCGTTGCCCTTTTTGCCAAAGGCTTCGCCCTCAGCTTTGGTCAGGGTGCTCATCTCGCCAATATCAGCGCCGGCCACAAAGCTCTTTTCGCCCGCACCGGTGAGGATGAGGCAGCGGATGGCTTCCTGATCGACCGCGTCGAGGGTCTTATCCAGCTCATCCAGTACGGCGCTGTTCAGCGCATTGAGGGCCTTGGGACGATTGATGGTGATAATACCGATCTGGCCTTCCACTTCATAGGTGATAAACTCCATGGAATGTCACTCTCCTTGACTTATTTTGCGGAGCACCGGAGAGCCGCGGCTCCCCGGTGCGTGGGTTTGCGTAAGGGATCAGTCACGCTTTACAACAGTGGCGCAGCCCATGCCGCCGCCGATGCACAGGGTGGCGAGGCCGGTCTTGGCGTCACGGCGCTGCATCTCGTGCAGCAGGGTGACCAGGATACGGCAGCCGGAAGCGCCTACGGGGTGACCCAGAGCGATGGCGCCGCCATTGACATTCAGCTTGGCGGGATCGAATTCCAGATCGTGGCCAACAGCCAGGGACTGCGCGGCAAAGGCTTCATTGGCTTCGATGAGGTCCATATCGGCAACCTTCATATCCAGCTTCTTCATCAGCTTATTGACAGCGGCAACGGGGCCTACGCCCATGATGGAGGGATCTACGCCGCCCAAAGCGCCGCCAACCCAGGTAGCCATCGGCTTAACGCCCAGCTCCTTGGCCTTCTCTTCGCTCATTACTACGATGGCAGCAGCGCCGTCATTGATACCGGAAGCGTTGCCGGCGGTGACGATGCCATCCTTCTTGAAGGCGGGCTTCAGGCGGGCCAGGGTCTCCACGGTGGTGCCGGGACGGGGGTTCTCATCGGTATCTACCATGACAGAGCCCTTCTTGCCCTTGACCTCTACGGGAACGATCTCATCCTTGAACTTGCCTTCGGCCATGGCCTTTTCGCACTTCTGCTGGCTGTTAGCGGAGAACTCATCGAGCATCTCACGGGTCAGGTGCCACTGCTCGGCAACATTTTCGGCAGTGATGCCCATGTGATAGTTATTGAAAGCATCCCACAGGGCGTCATTTACCATGGTATCCACCAGGGTAGCATTGCCCATGCGGTAGCCGTAACGGCCCTTCATCATGGCATAAGGAGCGAGGGACATGCTCTCCATACCGCCGGCGACTACGATATCGGCATCTCCAGCCTCGATCATCTGAGCGGCCATATTGACGCAGTTCAGACCGGAACCGCAGACGACATTGACGGTAACGGCGGGAGTGGTCACAGGAAGACCGGCCTTCAGGGAAGCCTGACGGGCGACATTCTGGCCCAGACCAGCCTGGATAACGCAGCCCATGTAAACATGATCGACCTGCTCGGCGGGAACGCCGGCGCGATTCAGGGCTTCCTTGATGACAACAGAGCCGAGCTCCGCAGCGGGAACGGTGCTGAGAGCGCCGCCCATGGTGCCGATGGCGGTACGGCAGGCGCCTGCCAATACGATTTTCTTCATAAGTGTGTGCCTCCTTGATAAAATAAAATGAAATTGAAAACAAAATTATTTTCACGACCGAAAGGCGGTCGGATGAAACGAATGAAAATCAGCTGCCCAGTTTTTCCTTTAGGCGGGCGGCTACGCAGGGATTGACGAACTTGGAGATATCGGTGTTATCATAGTGGGCTACCTCTTTTACGATAGTGCTGCTGAGGTAAGCATAGCGCAGGCTGGTGGTAAAGAACATGGTATCGATGGTGGGATCGAGAATGCGGTTGGTCTGTGCCATCTGCATCTCATGCTCAAAATCGGTGACAGCGCGCAGCCCGCGGATGATGACCTGCGCCTGATTGGCCCGGGCAAAATCGACAGTGCGGCCATCAAAGGTTTTTACTGAAACATTCTTGAGCTCTTTGACGCTCTGCTGAAGCATTTCTACCCGCTCTTCCACCGTAAAGAGCGGGTTCTTATCGCGGTTGATGAGCACGCCGATAACCAACTCATCCACTACGCGGGAGGCCCGGCGGATAATATCCATGTGGCCCAGCGTGACGGGATCGAAACTTCCGGGATAAACAGCCCTTGTCATATGGTGTCCTTTCGCCGTAAAACGGCTTTCACTTAATATTTATCCACATTAAAAGCAACTTCAGTATAACTGCAAAAAGGGGTGGTGTCAAACATTTGCTAAAAAATTAACAAATCAAAAATTGGATAAAAGTGTAAATTGCGAGTCCCAAAAATCTGAACAAAAAAAGACGAATTGGAATTTAACTACAAATGAGCCCTAAAATATTGAATAAATGTATTATCTATTTGTTATATAGCACCAATCGCTAAAAATAAGTGCAAAAATTCCGCCTATTTTATGGTGGCAAAATCCACAAAAAGCAAGATTAAACTTTGGCGGGGGAAATTTGAAAAACAAACGATGTTTATTGTCTTTCCATAATACGAGTGCTATAAAAGAGTCAAATTTGATAGGATATTAGGCATATCGAAAGCAAAAACTTGTTTCTTCTCCATAAAGCGGGAGAAGGGATTTGCCAGCTGCGGATGCTTGTGGTACAATGACAACAGAAATGGAATAAAACAGCGGGGAGGGAAAGGGATGATCCTTTCGACATTGTGTTACATCGAAAAGAACGGCTGCTGGCTGATGCTGCACCGGGTAAAAAAGAAGAACGATGTGAACCGTGATAAGTGGATCGGTGTGGGCGGCAAGTTCGAGGAGGGGGAGAGCCCCGAGGACTGCCTGCTGCGGGAGGTACGGGAGGAAACTGGCCTGGACTTGACCGAGTACCGCTTCCGCGGGTTGATAACCTTTGTATCCAATGAAGCGCCTACCGAGTATATGCATCTTTTTACCGCCAGCGGCTATACCGGTACGCTGCGGGACTGCGATGAGGGTACGCTGGAATGGGTGCCTATTGGACAGGTGGAAAGTTTGCCGCTGTGGCAGGGGGATAAAATCTTTTTGGAGCTGCTGCGGCGGGAAGAGGAGTTCTTTTCCCTTAAACTGAGGTATGACGGAGATGCATTGGTGGAAGCGGTGCGGGATGGTAAGCCCCTGCCGCTGGAGGAGGAGGTAAGATGAAGCTTTTGGTGAGTGCCTGTCTGCTGGGGGTGCCCTGCCGCTATGATGGCAAGGCAAAAACACATGAGGGTGTGTGTTCTCTGCTGGAAAAGCATACGGTGATCCCATTTTGCCCGGAGATCTATGGTGGGCTGCCTACACCCCGGCCGGCATCTGAGCGTTTGGGAGAGCGAGTGGTGGCTAAAACAGGCGGGGATGTGACAGAGCAGTTCCACCGTGGCGCGGAAGAAGCCCTGCGCCTGTGCCGGATGTACGGCTGTGAGACGGCCCTGCTGAAGGAGCGCAGCCCCAGCTGCGGATACGGCGTTATTCATAACGGTCTGTTCGATGGCGGACTGGTAGAGGGGGATGGAGTAACGGCTGAACTGCTGCTGCAAAACGGCATTGTCGTTTATGGAGAAAGCGAGTGGGAAGTACTGCTGTGATTTTTGAGATCAATAATAAAGCCGGGCTTGTCGAAAAGGACAGGCTCGGCTTTTCTATTTATATTCCAAGGAGGCTGTGAATGGCGTGTGCGACGCCGTCCTCTTCGTTGGAAAGGGTGATCCAATCGGCAGCTGCATGAATTTCCGGGAAGGCATTGCCCATGGCGATGCCAATGCCGGCGGTTTGCAGCATTCCAATGTCATTATCGGCATCGCCCAGTGCCATGGCCTGCGCCGTGGGAATATGTAGCATATCGCAGAGCGCACCCAACGCTGCGCCCTTGCTGCCGTCTCGGTCGGTCAGCTCCAGGTTGCATTCCATGGTGCTTACGGCGCGTACTCGGTCGCCGTAACGATCGGTCAGCCACGCTTTAATTTTGGCCTTTTGTTCTGGAGTCAGGTAGGGCATATTGATTTTCTCCAGGTGGGTGCCGGGCTGGCGGGCGCGTTCCATCAAATCATCGACAATGCTTTCTTCACTGGAAAAGAGCGCTTTGAGATGAAATGCCGGAAGATGGATGGAATCGCGGTGTTCCCAATCGGTACGGGAAAGATACATTTTCTGATCGGCATAAAGCTGCACAGCAAAGTCGCCCATGGTGGTCAAATGCTCCAGGATCTCCAAGGTGGTATCCAGAGGCAGCGGTGCTGCCCGCAGAATATGTCCTTTCCGGTCGGTGGTTATGCTGCCGTTACAGGTGATGAAGTAATGGAGAAAGGGCAGTTCCAATACCTGTGGTGCAACAGCAGCCAGGCTGCGTCCGGTGGCGATTACGACCTCAATGCCACGCTCGGCAGCGCATGTAAGTGCCTCACGGTTGGCGGGGGAGAGGGTCAGGTGGTCATCGCGCAGTAGGGTGCCATCCAGGTCAGTGGCGATGAGTTTGATTTCGCGGTTTGGCATAGCAGCTCCTTTCCGGGAATGGTGTTGCGGGCCGGTTCCTGTGCTTTGCAGGAACTGCGGCAAGAGACAAATGCAGGCTTAGGGTTTTCTTTTTGGCTTACGGTATCGTTCGGTGATCTCCTCCACTGTGGTGGGCCGTACCGTCAGCAGTTCCTCCACAAAGGGGGTTAGCACAGGCTGCCAGTCAATGCCCTTTTTCTCCAGCAATGTGGCTATATCCTCCGGCAGGGGAGCGGTAAGGCACAGCTGTTCCCCGGTGATAGGGTGGGTAAAGGCGACCCCGGCACAGTGCAGTGCCTGCCGGGGAAATTCCTCCATGGGGCCGCCGTAAAGCTCATCTCCCAGTAGCGGCCAGCCTTTTTCAGCCATATGCACCCGAATCTGATGGGTACGCCCAGTGTGCAGAATGAAACCTACCAGCGCGCAGCTTTTATCCGGTGCGGTGGCAAGGACTTTATACTCGGTTACGGCGCGTTCCCCATCGGGGGAAACCACACGCTTCATTTCCAGCGGAATTTCTCGTTCCAATGGTAGGTCGATAAGTCCTGCGGCGGGCTGTGGAACACCACTTACTACGGCAACATAACGCTTGGTAACGGCTTTCCACAGCTTGCCTGCGGCAATTTGATGGCGAGCGACCACCACCGCGCCGGTGGTGTCCTTATCAATACGGTTTACCGCCCGGAAGGTACCACTGCTGCCCTCTTTTTCGCACAGGGTGGCATATACGCTGGCCAGCGTACCGAAGATGTGCCCGCCAGACTGATGCACCGGCATACCGGCAGGTTTATTGAAAACAGCGACATCCCGGTCCCAGTAGAGGCGGGGAACATCGATTTCGCAGGGAGGCAGTTTGCGGGCTTGGTCCGGCAGGTTGATCTCCAGCGTATCGCCTTCCCGCAGCAGGTCGATGGTGCGGGCGTGGGAGCCATTGAGCAGGATGCCCTCCGGCAGGTGTTTGAGGGAGATGACCACCTTGCGGCTGATGCCCTGCTTAAAGCGCAGGAAGTGCTGGATCTGATCGCCTGCATCCTCGGCAGTGATAAGATAGCGAAAGGTCGTCATAGGTGGTATCCTCCTTGGATGCTTTGCGGAGAGTTGCTGGCTGTTGGGCTATGATACCGGATTATACCACAAAGCGGGCCCAAAGAAAAGTCCCCGATAGCTGATAGCTATCGGGGAGATAGAAACGAAAATTATGCTGCGCCGAGGTATTCTTCCAGCGTCAAATTGTTTTCCATGATATAGGTTGCGATCTCCACGCCGACATAGCGGAAATGCCACGGTTCAAAGATGATGCCGGTCACATCCTGCTTACCCTTGGGATAGCGCAGGATGAAGCCGTATTCGGCACAGTGCTCCGCCATCCAGATGGCTTCAGCATCATACTCGAAGGATTCTTCCATGGTGCTGTGGTGGTAATAGTAATCGCCGGAAAGGATATCCACCGCCAGACCGGTATTATGCTCACTCGTTCCGGGAGGCGCTACGCGGGTGGCTGCCACCTGCTCCGCCTTTTCCCGGCTGTAACCATTATATTTCATTTGTGCCTGTACCTCATTTTCCAGCAGAATGGCGCTGCGGGCAAAGGTACGGTAGGCACTGATAAGCTGCAGGTCATAGCCATCCGCCTTGGCCGCCGCCAAAAAGTCTCTCAGCGCCTGGGCGATACGGGCATCGACCTTCAGGTCAAATCCGGCGTAGTTGCAGATAAATTCCCGCTCCATATCCAACTCCTCGGCCAGCGGATATTTGGCGCTGACCAGAATGGTACGCCAGTCATCGCTGCCGGGGTTAGTCAGGTTGGCCCCGGAAGGCTCGGGATCGGGAGTCGGCTTGGGGTCCGGAGTGGGTTCAGGGTCGGGATCCGGGGTTACTTCCGGGTCCGGTTCGGGATCCGGGTCCGGGTCGGGCTTTGGCTGGTTACCGGGCTGCTCGGTCTGTTGGCCGGGGTTGGGATCAGGATTATTCGGTTGGTTGGCAGCATGGCGGTGGATTATCAGGGCGGTTACCCCCCAGATGATAAGCCCCAGTACCAGCAGGATCAGGATGACGCCGCGGATACGCTTAAAGGTGCGGCGCCGATGGGAACGGGATTCATATTGGCTCATGTTTTTTCCTCCGTTTGGCTGCGGGTATATTCTGACCTGCGCAGAGGGCAGGTCAGGCCGCAGGCCGCCCAAGCTTTGCCCGGATTTTCTCCAAATATATAGTGCCGTTTTGTGCGGCAATTTACTGCATATTTAGTTTTTCTGCATCAGCAGGGCACACCAACCATCCTGCTCCTTCTCCTCGGTAATGACCATGCCCTCGGATTCCAACGCGGCGATGACTTCTTCTTTCCGCGGAAGGATGATGCCGGAAGCCACCAGGTGCCCACCGGGTTTTAGGTGATGGTAAATGGCAGGGGCCAGCGCGATAATGACATCGGCGACAATATTGGCCAGCACAATATCGAAGCCGCCGCGGGTCAGTTCCTCTTCCAGCGGCTGGTGAATAAGATCGGCAGTTACAGCAGTAAAACGGTCGGGGCCAAAGCCATTTACCTCGGCGTTTTCTGCAGCAGTTCGCACGGCCACCTTGTCGATATCTACCCCAACAGCTTCCTGGGCACCCAGCATCAATGCGGCAATGGAAAGGATGCCGCTGCCGGTGCCCATATCCAATATGCGCATGTGTTCAACAGGGAGCTGTTCCAGCAGTTCGCAGCACAGGCGGGTGGTGTGGTGAGTGCCGCTGCCAAAGGCCATGCCGGGATCCAGTGTCATTACCAGCTCTTCTGGGGCGGGAGTATATTCCTCCCAGCTGGGGCATACCACCAGCCGCTTCCCAAGGTGGGTGGGGTGATAAAAACGCTTCCAGGCATTGGCCCAGTCTTCCTCGGCCAGTGTTTGGTCGGTCTCAATGCGATAGGGGATGCCTTCTGCTTCCAACCGGTGGGTAAGAAAGGCGGAGGCTTCTGCCGGGTTTTCCTCCGGGGGCAGGTACAGGTGCAGGATCGCCTCGGTGCGGCTGCGGGCCAGCAGATCTTCATCGATGAGGTCGATGTGGGCGATTTGTGGCACCAACTCCAGCATATCACTGTAATCCTCAATATAGATGCCGTAGGGGACGGCCATCTGTGCAATCGCTTCAGCTGTCTCGGCATCCTTGGTACTTACGGTTATTTTCAGGTCAGTCCAGTTCATGGCGGTTCCTTTCTTACTAGGTTTGTCCCATCTATTATAGCGGGTGATATAAAAAATCTCAACAGTTTGCTGGAGCTTTTTGCATAGTGGCGGCATAGCGGCCCATACTGACTGCATAAAGATGGAAAAGGAGGCACGGGATCATGACAGAGATGAACCGATGCAGGGAACCGCAAAAGACGGGAACACAGGAGACTCTGTGGGAAGAGCTGAGCAGGGTAAACAAGGAACTCCGCCGGGCGGAGGAGCTTTTTGATGTAGTGACGGAGGATGCATTGATTGAAGCTTGCACCTACCGCATCCAGACACTGCTGACCTACCGGACCTACCTGCTGCGCACCGCGCGCCGACAGGCGGAACAGCCGGAACCCATTGCCCTGTAAGCGCCGCAACAAAAAGGAGGACATCATGGGAATTTGGATCATTGCTGGGGCGGTACTTATTCTGGCGCTGCTGGTGCGCTGGCGGCATGCCCTGCGGGGCTGGCTGCTTTCGGCAGCCGGCGGACTGGGGGTACTGTGCCTGGTGCAGGCTATAGGGGCGCTGCTGCCGGTGAACCTATTTACTGTGGCGGTGTGTGGTATTTTGGGCCTGCCGGGAGCTATTAGCTTGTTGGTGTGCAACTTGATGTGGTGAATCTCCGAAACAACCGAAACAAACTGTGAATAGCGAAAGTCGGCCGCAGGCCGCCCGGGCTATGCCCGGGCCGACGCCCTATAAGGGCGTCGACGATGCGAAGCATCGTGGCCTGCGGCCGACGCTTATGCTTTGCAGAGGGGAAAAAGAAAGACACCATCCCGGCATCGAACCAGTGGATGGTGTCTTTCTTTTGGAATGGCTTACATGCCATTCAGGTAGTCCTCCACCACATCAAGCAGGTGGCAGGGCTCCAGTTCCTCCTGCTGCATTAAAGCAGCCAGAGCTTCTGCGGCATCGCGGTCATCTGTAATATCAGAAACGGCCTGCTGCAGTTGCCAGCCATGTTCGGGAAGATGGCTTTCACACACGATACCATAGCAGCAGTAGCGGCCCAGCTGCGGGTGGGTGATCCATTCTTCGCAAACGCGGTAGCGGACGGTTTGTGTTCTCATCTTACTCTCTTTCTCTTTTTCCTCTAAAGTGCACAAGGGTCGGGTCCTCCTCTTTTTGGTTTATGCTGATTTACTTTGGCTTCGGTATGAGGCCTTAGTAATGCCGCTGGATAGATTTTACCATACTTTTTAAGGAATGGTGTGACAAAAATTTCATTTAGATTTTTTACAGGGCGCACAATAGGTTGACGAATAAAGTCGAAAAATATCGACCTGGTCTAAAAAGAAGAACCACAGAGGAGAAATGAGGACAAAAACTTAGCTGAAAAAGTGCATCTTCCATAAAATTTGAGGTAATTTTTCTAACACTAAAACGAGAAAATGGTGTGAAAAATAGACTCAAAAACAAAAATATCGGCCCGTGAGATCCAAAGTGGAAAAACAGGCCGGTATTTTTTGTGGAAGATGACGAATCAGTCGCAGCGATTTTCCGCGTTCTGCTTTTCACTGCGGTTCTCTGTGCTGTTCTTGTTTTGAGTATTGTTTTGGGTGTTATTGGTGCCGTTCTGGGCATTGTTCTTAGCGTTGTTCTGAGAATTTTTACTCATTTGGATTCACCTCCTTTGTGGAAATATTATGCGCTCCACGATGCTATCTTATACGATAGAAAAATAGCCGTAAAAATTGCAAAAAAATTTTTCAGATTAGGCTTGACAAATGAATGAGATATGTTATAATGAAATCAAAGAAACGATAATCATTACTGAAAAGGAGATATTACACTATGGCTAAATATGTTTGTACTGTTTGCGGTTATGTTCATGAGGGCGATGAGGCTCCCGAGTCCTGCCCCGTTTGCAAGGCTCCCGCTTCCAAGTTCCAGAAGGTAGAGGGCGAGATGGCATGGGCTGCCGAGCATGTTGTCGGCGTTGCACAGGGCTGCGATCCCGAGATCCTGC
>CALERQ010000208.1 GCA_937907305.1 uncultured Clostridia bacterium
GTGGAGCAACATGCTGGGCGGCACTGAGCTGATCCGCCGCAAGCTGGGCAAGGACGCCCATGCGATGACCATCACTTTGCTTACCGATTCTCAGGGGCACAAGATGGGCAAAACCGCCGGTAACGCCGTTTGGCTTGATCCCAATAAGACCAGCCCCTTTGATTTCTACCAGTATTGGCGCAATGTGGGTGACAGTGATGTCCTCAAGTGCATCCGTATGCTTACCTTCCTGCCGCTGGAGCAGATTGACGAAATGGATAAGTGGGAGGGCAGTGAGCTGAATCGTGCCAAAGAAATCCTGGCCTATGAGTTGACCAAGATGGTACACGGTGAGGAAGAGGCGGAGAAAGCGCAGGCCGCAGCTCGACAGCTCTTTAGCGGTGCGGGCGATAGCGCCAATATGCCTACTACCACCCTCACCACTGCTGATCTCACTGACGGATCCATCACACTGGCAGATCTGATGGTCAAAGCCGGGCTTGCCCCCTCTAAGGGCGAAGTTAGGCGGCTGGTACAGCAGGGCGGTGTTGCGGTCAATGATGTAAAGGTCGATAACTTTGCGGAAAACTTTGATGAAGCAGCGCTCCGTGCCGGTCTTGTTATCAAAAAAGGCAAAAAAGTCTTTCATAAGGTCGTGCTGGAATAAAGCTGAATGATACAAAATGTTTCACGTGAAACATTTGTTCTTAATTAACTGATTCACTACTGAGAAAAGCTCCTTTTCCAAATGAATGGAAAGGGAGCTTTTTCATGAGGAGAAGCAGAAATCTGCTTACTGTTTTTTGTGACTAAAGAGCCGCTTCCACCATGGCTGTGGGGCGGGCAGGTAACCGCTCTTGATAAAATACCGCAGGTAACTTTGCAGCAGAGCTGCATTCACTGGTGGGCAGCTAATGCCGCTGCCTTCGAGCAGCCGATCGGTATTGGCAGTGGAAAAACGCGCCTGGTGGGCGCCGAAGCGGTCAATCATATCCTCGCCGGCGGTGCGTTGGTCAGCGAACAGGCAGGAGAGGATGCGCAGAACATTTTCCTCACTGGTGGTGGCAGTCAGGCGCTGGCACCATTCCTCATAGGGCAGCAGTTCCAGCGGATAGCCCGCTTTTTTCATCAGAGCGGTCATCTGCCGCAGCGGCATTAACCGGTGATTAAGCAGGTTGAAGGCATGTCCGCAGCATTCATTCCGGAAGGAAATATGAATAAGCGCATCGGCGACATAGTCTACCGGGGTCAGGTGCAGGTTAACCTCTACATCCGGGGCGGCGCCCAGCTGTACGCAGCCTACCATGGAACGGCTGATAAGATCCTCCAGCTTCCAAATGCCGGTGGCAAGGGTGCCGGTGATATCGCCGGGGCGATAGACCGCTGCGCGCAGGCTGCGCTGCCTGGCCAGCCCTACCAGCTTTTCGGCTACCCATTTGGTCTCGGAGTAGCCAAGGAAGTAGCCGTCGGGGGATTCCAGCGGATCATCCTCCATTGCGGTGCAGTCAAAATGGCTGGGGTTATCGTATACGCTGTAACTGGAAACATAGTGGAAGTATTTTGGACGGCCCTCACAGGCCAGGCGCAGGCATTCGGCGGTGCCCAGTACATTGGCAGGCTTCATCTGCCGGTAGGGGAATACAAAATTGAGCACAGCGCCATTATGATAAATGGCATCGATCTCCCGGGAAAGAAGCTGCCAGTTTTCTTCGGTCATGCCCAGGTGGGGCTGGGTCAGATCGCCTGGCACAGCGTAAAGGTAGGCAAGATAGGAATCCTGCCAGCACTCGAACCGCTTCATATTATTGATGATACGCTCCAGAGCCTTTTCGGGTGTGGCGGCCCGGGCATGGCAATAAATTTTGATACCATGATCCTTCCGCTGCTCGATGAGGGCCCGGATGAGATAGGCCCCTAAGAAGCCGGTAGAGCCGGTGAGGAATACGGTACGGCAATCCTGCGGTTGGCAGGTATACTCGCCCTGTGGGGCAATTTCTGCGGGCAGGACACATTCTGCGCGCAGGTCGGGTTGGAAATCCCGCTCCCGACCGGATAGCAATGCGCTGAGATAGGCGGAAATACCAGCTACGGTGGGTTCGGCCGCTATGCAGCGGATATCAATATTGATGCCCAGATCCTGTTCCAAGCCGCATACCAGTTCCATCATGCGCAGGGAATCGCCACCGAGGGTGAGAAAGCTGTCATTGGGACCGAAGGAGACGCCGGGCAGGACTTCCCGGAAAATGGCGCTGATAATGGGTTGGATCTGCTCCGGGGTAGCATTGGGTGGGAGCTCGATTTTTTGCCGCGGGGCAGCGGGTGCGCTCTGCTGGGGAGTGGAGGCGTTACCGCTGCTTCGGCTGCTGTAAAGAAGAGGCAGACGACCGCTTTCATACAGGGTGTGGGTCGCCAGTGTTTTGATTTTACGATTATCGGTGCGGGGAAGGCTGCCGGCCGGAGTAAAGGCGACATCCCAGAAGGAGAAGCCGAAATTTCGGGCCGTCAGGCGGTTGACCTGAGCGGCAATGGCCGCATAATCCGCATCGGGAGTGGACTCAGCGCAGAGGATGGGGTGCTCACCTTCCGGAGATGGCAGGGAGAATACCGCGATGGCATCGGCGGG
>CALERQ010000209.1 GCA_937907305.1 uncultured Clostridia bacterium
ACTATTATGTCAGATAGGTGAGGCTATTGAAAGGTACTTGCTATGGAGCGTTTACGATCTTTGGACACGTATCAGCGAAAAATACCCAGAATTAAAAATTGAAATTCTCCCCATGATGGAATATCAGAATCGAGGAGAAGTTTTTTCTGCACTGGGCGTACACTTTGATTTATTTGAAGGTATTTATGGTTCTGCTGGTTGGGATGGCCTTTGCCAGTTTTTAGAGCTGGATCGCACACCTATCTGCTGTGCTGTTGCCAAGAATCACAGACTTGCAGGTATGAAAAAACTCACCATGCAGGACTTGAATGGTGAGTACATTGTTATGCCGATTGAGGGTGTTTCTAAAGAAGTGGACGACTTTCGGAATCATATCCGAAATCAATACCCGACGGTTCAAATTGTGGATTCTAAGCGGTATGATGTGGACACCTTTACACTCTGTGAAGTAAACGGTTATGTTCTAATTACGCAGCCGGTCTATACGGATATTCATAACAACCTTGTGACAATTCCGCTTGAGACGAATTACACATTGCCGTATGGGTTGATGTACGCCAATGAGCCGACTATGGCAACGAGAATGTTTATTAACTACATCAAAAATATATAAGACAAGCAAGTTGGCAATGCAAACTTATACAAGTTCGCGTATTTTGCGGGAGGCACCGACATGGTACCTCCCGCAAATGCTTGTTGGGGACGAATCCCCAAAACCCTGAGATCGCCACCTGCGGTGACGGCTGCGCGTTCTGCAAACGCTAAAATACAAAAGGGTCAATATGGTCAATATATTTAGATGCAACACTCTAATTTGAACTATTGATGCACTGCTATGCTAATAAAAGAAGAAATGCCCGCCTGCCCGGTAGCAACTACCGTGGCGCTGATCGGGAGCAAGTGGAAACTGCTTATCATGCGCAATCTGTTAGCCCGTCCGTGGCGATTTAACGAACTAAAAAAAGACTTGGATGGGATCAGCCAAAAGGTGCTGACGGACAGCCTGCGCTTGATGGAGGCAGACGGAATCATTACCCGTACCGTTTATCCCGAAGTGCCGCCGAGAGTGGAATACGCTCTGTCTAAACTTGGTGAATCCATGCGTCCGATCATCATGTCGATGGAAGCGTGGGGACTTGACTATAAAAAATCGAAGGAATAAAAGCAGCAAGCCTGTCGAATTGCTCCGACAGGCTTGCTGTTTTTCCTTCTTATATCATTCCAAAGTGCTGCAATGCCTCCATGATTGCTTTTTCCTTCTCCGGTGGGCATTGCGGCTGTTTGGCGTCCTCTTTCTTGGACAGGTTATAGTTTTGCCCAACATCCAGCCCGCATTTCCGCTTCACCTGAGAAATATACAGGGAAGATACCTTTAGCCCGCTATGCTCCTGCACATACTCCTTGATCTGCGGATATGTTGCGCCTTTCTGGAAACCGGACATATCCATATTCTCCAATGAGACCTCCACACGCACCTTTTTCGAGTCGATTTCTCCCTTGGAAAGAAGAACAACCGTCTCGATGTGCTCGGTGTGGGGGAACATATCCACCGGCTGGAGGAGGGTGACGCGGTAGCCGCCCTTTTGCAGCAGGGCCAGGTCATGGGCCTGAGTTTCCGGGCAGCAGCTGATGTAGACGATGCGGCGGGGGGCCATCTTTACCGCGGCGGAGAGAAATTCCGGGGTGCTGCCGCTGCGGGGCGGGTCCATCAGCAGGATATCAATGGAGAGCTTTTCCGCGGCGGCCGCCTGCATCCATTCGGTGGCATCCGCCGCCACAAAGCGGATGTTCTCCACCCCGTTTTCCCTGGCGTTGCGGATGGCATCCCGGACGGCGGCGGGATTCTGTTCCACCCCGATGACCTCCCGGGCTTCCGCGGCGGCGATCATGCCGATGGTGCCGATGCCGCAGTAGGCATCCAGCACACGCTCCTTGCCGGTCAGACCGGCGGCTTTGATCGCGCGGCGGTACAGCACCTCGGTCTGGGCGGGGTTGATCTGGTAAAATGACCGGGGCGAGATGCGAAAGTTCATGCCGCACAGGGTATCCCGGATGAAGCCGGGCCCGTAGAGGGTCTGTTCCCGGTCGCCCAGCAGCACGCTGGTGCGGCGGTTATTCACATTCTGCACGATGGTGGTGATCTCCGGGTGAGCGGCCAGCAATGCCTTGAGGAAATTCTGCCGGGAGGGGAACACCGGGCTGGCGGTCACCAGCACCACCATGACCTCCCCAGTGTGGATGCCGCGGCGCACCAGCACATGGCGCAGAAAGCCGGTGCGGGCGTCCTCATCGTAGGGGGTAAGGCGGAAGGAGGGCAGCAGCTTTTTGATGGTGACGATGATGGCGGTAGCGGTTTTATCCTCGTTCAGGCAGCTGTTGATATCGACGATGCGGTGGCTGCGGGGCTCGTAGGTGCCGGCAATGACCTTTCGGGAGCGGTCCAGCCCGAAGGCGGCTTCCACCTTATTGCGGTAGTAGCAGGGGTTTGCGGCCCCCAGGATGGGCAGGACTTTTCCGAAGCGGGAGAGGTGCCGGCGGGCGAGCTCCTGCTTGTGGGCCAGTTCCTCCTCGTAGGACATGGAAAGCAGCTGGCAGCCGCCGCAGCGCCGGGAATAGGGGCAGGTGAGTGGTGACATGGTGAGGTCCTCCTTGGGATGGGGAAGGATAGTTTGTGTGAAGGGGCTGACTCCGGCGGGCGGCCTGCCCGGCCAGGGGCCGGGCTGCCGGGCGCCCCGCAGGGGCGCCCGGTGCGGCGCGGAGCGCCGCGGCCGCCCGCCGTGGCCAGCCCCCTGCGGAAATTTGGCGGGGACGCTGCCGCGGCAGCGGGTCACCGCAGGGTCTTTAAGTAGGCGGCATAGGCCGAGGGAATGGGATAGCTTGCGAAGAGCTCTGCCGTGGGGAGGGAAATGCATCCGCCCCACAGCGGGGCTTCGGGCGGCAGTTCCACACGGTAGCCCTGCATCTGCCATTCGATGTGGGTAAAGATGTGAGTGGCCGGGCCCAGCGGGGTCACGGCCTCAGTGGGGACGGAGAGCAGCTCCGCGATCTCAGCGGGAGTGTGCAGGCCCGGCAGCGTGGGAAATTCCCACAGCGAGGCAAGCAGGCCATCCGCGGGGCGCTGGGTGATCTGTACCTCTCCCGGGCGGCACAGCAGCAGTACAGTTTTTTCCTCCTTGCGGCGGCGGGGCTTTTTTTGCCGGGTGGGCAGGGTAAGCTGCGTTCCGGCGGCGTAGGCCTGGCACAGATCTCGCACCGGGCAGCTCTCGCACAGGGGGCGGCCATTGGGCAGGCAGATGAGCGCGCCCAGCTCCATCAGGGACTGGTTAAAATCCCCGACCCGGTGCTGCGGCAGCACCTCCCAGACGATTTGCCGGAATTCCTTTTTCACGGCGGTATCCTCGATGTTGCGGTCATCATTCATCAGGCGGGCGGCCACCCGCAGCACATTGCCATCCACGGCGGGGACGCGGATATCAAAGGCGATGGAGGCGATGGCCCCGGCGGAGTATTCTCCCAGGCCGGGCAGGCGGCACAGCGCCGAAAAGTCGGCGGGCAGCTGGCCGTTGTGTTCTTGCATCAGCTGGATGGCGGCTTTTTTCAGATTGCGGGCCCGGCTGTAATAGCCCAGTCCCTCCCACAGCTTGAGGAGCTGCTGCTCCTCCACGGAGGCCAGGGAAGGAATATCGGGCAGGGCGGCGGTGAAGCGCTCAAAGTAGGCGATGCCGGCCTCCACCCGGGTCTGCTGCAGCATCACCTCGGAGATCCAGGTGCGGTAGGGGCTGGGCTCCTCCCGCCACGGCAGGATGCGGCGGTTTTTATCGTACCATTGTAATAGCTGCCCGGGCAGGGCGGCAGGTAATTGCGGCATAGGGGCCTCCTAAACGGAAAGTAATATCATATTGGATAACTGCTATTAAAAATACAGTTTGTATAGTACGAGCGGGCGGGTTTCTGCAAGGGGGAGGCCCGCAGGGCCGGCGGCCGAAGGCCGCCGTAGGTGGGCGCGCGAAGCGCGCCCACCAGCCCCGGCGTAGCCGGGGCGCCCTGCGGGCCGTATGCGGATTCTGCGCGGGCTTGTCCAGCTGTAATATCATATTTTTTAGTATACCACAAACCCGCCTTTACGGCAACGCCCCGCCGATTGACACCGGTGCCATGAAATGCTATGATAAAAGCGGTATTTTATCTGAAAAACAAGGAGGCAATTCTGCCATGTCGATTCGCGATTCCTACTATTTTGCGCTGCTGGAGGTCCATAATGGACGCCCCATCAGTGTTAAAACCTGTTTTAAGGGGCAGCAGGGCGATCTGACCACCCTTTCCCGCACCGTGTGCCGCTGCCAAAAACAGCCGGATGGCTCCCTGCGGCCGGAATATGGCTTTGATGACGAGGAAAACGCCAATTGCTTTATTGACCCTCTCACTCCCCGGGAGCGCCTGATCATCCTGGGCGGCGGGCATATCGCCCAGCCCCTGTGCGAGTTTGCCGCCAAGTGCGACTTTGCCGTGACGGTGGTGGACGACCGCATGGAGTTTGCCAATGAGGGGCGCTTCCCGCTGGCGCGGGAGGTCATCTGCGACAGCTTTGAGAATGCGATCAATAAACTGCGCATTACCGCCTATGATTTTGTGGTGGTCATTACCCGCGGCCACCGGCACGATGCTAACTGTCTGCGGGCGCTGTTCCAGCAGCGGGAGCCGGCCTACCTCGGTATGATCGGTTCCCGGCGGCGGGTCCGCGGCCTTTTGGATATGCTGAAGGAGGAAGGGCTGGACGAGGACCGCCTGGGCCGCATCTGCACTCCCATCGGGCTGGCCATCGGGGCGGTTTCCCCGGCGGAGATCGCCATTTCCATCCTTTCGCAGGTCATCGAGTACAAGCGTCTGCACGGCGGCGTGAACCGTGCCATCAATACCTCCGACCTGGATCTCTCGGTGGTAGAATCGCTGATGCAGGTGCAGGAGCCGGTGGCGCTGGTCACCGTGGTGGAAACCAAGGGCTCCACCCCGCGCGGCATGGGCGCCATGATGTATGTCTATCCTGATGGGCGCATTGTGGGCAGCATTGGCGGCGGATGCAGCGAGGCGGCTATTCTGCGGGACGCGCTGGATATCATTGGTACCGGCACCTATAAGGTCATTGATATTGATATGACCGGCGATGTGGCGGAAAGCGAGGGCATGGTCTGCGGCGGCATTATGAAGGTGCTGGTGGAGGACATCCCGCTGGATGTATACGACGACTAAAAATTCCCCCCGGGAGGCCGTACTGCTTCCTGGGGGAGCTTTATTGGAATAGATACGAACAAATGTTTCACGTGAAACATTTTGGGATGAGGGAAACGGTGCAGGGGCAGGGTCCGGGCCGCAGGCCCGGCGGCGAAGCCGCCGAAACGGGCGAAGCCCGTTTGCCCGCCCGAAGGGCGGGCGGCCTGCGGCCCGGGGCCTGTCCCTTGCGGGGACTATCCCAGCAGCTGCCGCAGCACCAGCACCAGGATGACACCTGCCATCAAGGCAGGCATGGCGGACAAACGATCGCTGCCGCCGGGGGAAGCGGGGATCAGTTCCTCGCAGCTGATGGTGATCATTAGCCCGGCGATGCAGGCGGTGACCATGCCCATGGTAAAGGCCGGTACCTGCCGCCACAGCAGCCGCCCCAGCCCGTAGCCCAGCAGGGTGGGCAGGCAGGTGGAAAGGGAGAGCCAAAAGGCGGAGGCACGGCGGTGAGTGGCGTAAAGGCAGGGGGCCGCTGTGCAGATGCCCTCCGGGACATCGTGGGTGGCGATGGCCACAGCGATAAGCAGCATGGTGCGGCTTTCTCCGCCGGCGGCCATGGCGATGCCTTCGGGGAGATTGTGCAGCATAATGGCCGCCACCATAAGAAGCGCGGTGCGGCGCTCCCCGCCGGGGCGGCCGGGCGGTGTGGGGGGCAGCAGGCGGTGCAGCGCCAATACCCCAAAGACCCCTACCGCTAATCCGGCGGCGCAGGCGGGCGGAGAGCAGACCGAAAGGCTTTCCGGGATGAGCTCCAGAAAGGAGAGGGTGAGCATGGTTCCGGCGGCAAAGGCCAACAGTCGGCGCAGCAGACCCTCCCGGCTGGGCAGCAGCACCCCTACCGCCGAACCGATGAGTGGCCCCAGCACCGCGACCACCGGTACCCACAGTGTTTCCTGCATGGCAAGCCCCCCTTTTTGGCATATATATTAGCCGGGCGGTAAAATGATGTGGCATTTGGAAGGAAAGTTTGCTATAATGGCAGCAGGAACCTGTGTGGGGCCGGGACGCCCCGCCGTAGGCGGCGCTGACCTGCGGGGCGAACCGGCTCCGGGCAGAATACCAGAAAAGGAGAAGATGATATGCAGAAACCGGCACTTGTCATTATGGCCGCGGGGCTGGGCAGCCGCTACGGCGGGCTGAAGCAGGCCGAACCGGTCGGTCCCCATGGGGAGCTCATCATTGATTATTCCATCCACGATGCGATGAAGGCGGGCTTTGGCCGGGTCATCTGCATCATCAAACCGGAAAACCGGGAGATCTTCGAGGAGCGCATTGGGCGGCGGCATACCGAGGCCAAGATAGAATATGCCTACCAGCGCATGACCGATCTTCCGGAGGGTTACTCCATTCCGGAGGGGCGGCAGAAGCCCTGGGGCACCGCCCACGCAGTGATGTGCTGCGCCGGGATGCTGCGGGAGCCGTTCGCGGTCATCAATGCGGATGACTACTATGGCCCGGAGCCTTTTGAGGAGCTGTACGGCTTTTTGACCGCGCCGCACGAGGAAAACGGCAAGCTGCAGCTGTGCATGGCGGGCTACCGCCTGGTAAACACCCTTTCCGATAAGGGAACGGTGGCGCGCGGCATCTGCACGGTGGACGCAAACGGCAAGCTGACCGACATTGATGAGCGGCTGAAGATCGGCTGGACAGCGGATGGGCGCATTACCGATGTGAGCCGGGAGGTGGAAGTGGAATACGACCCGCAGACCCCGGTTTCGATGAACTGCTGGGGCTGCCCGCCGGAGCTGATGGAGGAATTCCAGCCGAGGTTTATTCATTTTCTGGAGCACATGAAGGACCCGTTAAAGAGCGAGTTCCTGCTGCCGGAGATGATAGGCGACCTGCTGCACGAAGGCCGTGCCGAGGTGACGGTGCTGCCGGTACATAACAAGTGGTACGGGGTGACCTACCGGGAGGACCATGAAAAGGTGGCGGCGGCCATGGCGGCGCTGACGGCCGATGGCCTGTACCCGAAGGTGCTGAAGTAACCGCAAAGGGATAAGACTACTGTAAAGGGGGGGCGGTCTGGGGCCGCCCCCTGTGCCGTTTGGAAAATGGGGAGACAGCCGACAAAACGCCGGAGAAGGACCGTGGACATGGTGAAACATCAAATTTTATTAAAACTGAAAAAGGACCCGGTGCTGGCGGTATCGCTGGTGCTGGCGGTGGTGTCCGCCTTTTGGGTCAGGCCCTCGGCGGCCTACCTGGGCTATATAGATTGGCGTGTGCTGGCGCTTTTGGCGGCCTTGATGCTGGCAGTAGCGGCGCTGGGACAGGCCGGACTATTTGATGCAGTGACGGCTGCCCTGCTGCGCCGGATGAGGGATACCCGACGGCTGGCGGCCGTACTGGTGGGGGTGTGCTTTTTTGCGGCGATGCTGATGACCAATGATGTGGCGCTGATCACCTTTGTGCCGCTGACGCTGATGCTGACCGCCCAGACCGGTACTGAAAGATTCAATATCCCTATTATTGCATTGCAAACGGTGGCGGCTAACCTGGGCAGCGCCATGACCCCCTTGGGCAACCCGCAGAATTTGTATCTCTATTCCCTTTCGGGGATGGGGTTGGGAGAGTTTTTGCGGCTGATGGCGCCGGTAACGGGTCTATCTTTGGTGCTGCTGAGCGCGGCGGTACTGTGCCTGCCCTGCCGGCCGTTGGGCGTGGCGGATATCCGCCTGAACCGGCCGGACCGCCGGGGGCTGCTGCTGTGGGGAGCGGTATTTGCGGTGTGTCTGCTCTCGGTGCTGCGTGTGCTGCATTACGGAATTGCGCTGGGTGTGGCGGTGCTGGCGGCCCTGCTTACCGACCGGCAGCTGCTGCGGCGTGTGGATTACAGCCTGCTGCTGACTTTTCTGTTTTTCTTTGTCTTTGTGGGAAATATGAAGGCTCTGCCGACCGTGAGCGAGGCGCTTTCCGGACTGGTGGCGGGGCGGGAAATGACGGTGGGAATCCTGCTGAGCCAAGTGATAAGCAATGTGCCGGCGGCCATGCTGCTTTCCGGCTTTACCGCCGATTACCCGGCGCTGCTGCTGGGGGTGAACCTCGGCGGGCTGGGCACCCTGATCGCTTCAATGGCAAGTCTGATCTCCTACAAGCTGTACGCCGCGGCGGACGGGGCAAAAACAGGAAAATATATGCTCTTTTTTACGGCGGTGAATGTGGTGCTGCTGGCGGTTCTGTGGGGAGCGATGGTTATAATAAATAAATGAAATGATATATATGATATATATAAAGAGAAGAATTTTTTGTTGGATGGCGAAATTTATTGATAGCATATACGCTATAAAGCAAGACCAAAAACGGATACCAGGGTGAAGCGGAGCTTTTTGAAAATGGGACAAGCTGGATGAATTTCCGTCACAGTTGCGCAATTTAGCGATTGCATTTACAAATAGTTGCGCAAAACTGCCGTAAATTAACGGAAACAAGACATGAAGGGAAAATGAGTTATTCCTTTTTGGGAATATAGGTAGTCTTTTTTGAGATATCCCTTTTCATATTTAGTATGTTATATTAGCGGAGCTGAAAGACGCCGGATGCGGCGGACGCAGTTTAAGAGAAAAGGGGTATAGAGATTATGGAAGCGATTGCTGCCATTGTGATCTTTGTGCTGATGTTCGCACTGATCATACTGGATAAGATTCCGCGGCACTACATCACACTGGGGTGCGCCGCGGCAACACTCATCATCGTCTTTGGCGTGTGCATGAAGAGCCCGCAGGCGATAATGGAAACACTGAACCTGAAAACCATCATCACCGGGAACTTCTGGATCAGCTCCGGAGAGAGCAGCTCCAGCGGTATCAACTGGGAGACCATTATCTTTGTGGCCGGTATGATGGTGATGGTGGAGGGTATGGCCAAGGCGGGCTTTTTCCGCTGGCTGTGCCTGACCATAGCCAAGGCGGTAAAATATAAGGTAATGCCTATTCTTATCACCTTTATGGTGATGAGCGCCGTGCTGGCCATGTTTATCGATAGCATCACCGTCATTCTGTTCCTGGCGGCGGTAACGGTAGAGCTTTCTCAGCTGCTGAAATTTGACCCGGTGCCGATGGTGCTGGCGGAGATTTTCTGCGCCAACCTGGGCGGCTCCGCCACCATGTGCGGCGACCCGCCCAACATCATAGTGGGGACCGCGCTGGGTTACAGCTTCGCCGATTTTATTACCAATACCGGCGTGATTGCCGGCATTGCCCTGGTGGTGAGCGTGGTGTTTTATGCGCTGGCTTACCGCAAGGAGCTGACGGCCAGCGCGGCGGCCAATGCCGGGCTGACGGTACATTATCCCGATCCGAGCGAAGCCATTACCGATAAGAAGGAATTTGTGCTGAGCTGCGTTATTTTCCTGTGCGCGGTGGTGCTGCTGGTGACCCATGCCCAGACCCATCTGACGGTGGCGCTTATTGGCGTGGCGATCACGATACTGACGCTGATCTGCTTTGCCAGGGATGCCAAGGAGATCATCCGCGGCGTGGACTACCAGACCCTGCTGTTCTTCATCGGACTGTTTGTAGTGGTAGGCGGCCTGGAGCAGACGGGTGTACTGGTGATGATCGCGGAATTCATCGGCAAGCTGTGCGGCGGCAACATTCTGGCGATGGTCTACATCGTGCTGTGGATCTCCGCTGTGGCCAGCTCGGTAGTTGACAATATTCCGTTTGCTGCTACAATGGTACCTGTGATAAAGACACTGGCGGCCACCACCGGTGCCGATCTTTCCACCCTGGCGTGGGGACTTTCCATCGGTACCGATATCGGCGGCAGCGCCACCCCCATCGGTGCTTCGGCCAATGTAGTGGGTACCTCGGTGGTTTCCAAGGCCGGTCACCCGGTAAGCTGGGGCCGCTACTGCAAGACCGCCATCCCGGCGACCATCATTGTGCTGGGCATTGCCATGATCGTGATCAAGCTGAGATATTTCTAAGCAGAGAGGGAGGACAGTATGGAACACGAAAAGCAGCAGGTCATTATTACCATCGGCCGGGAATACGGCTCCGGCGGACACCTGATAGCCGATATGCTGGGTGAGAAGTATGGGCTGCCGGTCTATGACAGCACCATCATCGAAACGATAGCCAAGGAAAAGAACCTGAACCTGGATGAGCTGAAAAAGTTTGAGGAGAAGCCCCGCAACCGGCTGTTCACCCGCTCCATAGATGGATACAGCAACTCCCCGGAGGATGTTATTGCCTACATGGAATTTGACTTCCTGCGGGAGAAGGCCAGATCCGGCGAGAGCTTCATTGTGGTGGGGCGCTGCGGCAGCTCCATCCTGAAGGGCTACCGGGGGGTCATCAGCATCTTTGTGACCGGCGATATGCCGGAGAAGATCCAGCGCGTGGCAACGGAATTCCATGTCTCCAATGAGGACGCGGAAATGATGATCCAGAAGAACAATAAGAGCCGCAAGCTGTACCATAACTTCTACTGCAAGGAGAAGTGGGGCGATAGCCGTTACTATGAGCTGACCATCAACACTTCCAAAATCGGCTTTGAGCGGGCCGCGGAAGTCATCGACTGCTACATTAAGGAGCGGATGGGTGATGACTGGGCCGAGCACATTGCCAGATAAAAGGCTGAAGAATAAAGAGAAGGAAAAGACCTCCGCCCGGGAAAACCGGACGGAGGTTCTTTTTTGCGTGGAGAGGCTTAGCCGCGGAAGGCGGGATTGAAGGCGTAGAAATTGCGGGAATTGAGGTCATCCTGCACCATGCGGAGGGCTTCGCCAAACCGCTGATAATGGACGATCTCTCGCTCCCGCAGGAAGCGGATGGGTGCGATGACATCGGGGTCATCGATGAGACGGAGGATGTTATCGTAGGTAGTGCGGGCTTTCTGCTCGGCGGCCATATCCTCGCTCAGGTCGGTGATGGGGTCGCCGGTGGACTGCATGGAGGCGGAGGAGAAGGGCATGCCGCTGGCGGCCTGCGGCCAGATGCCGACGGTGTGATCGACGAAGTAGGGCGCGAAGCCGGAATTTTTGATCTCCTCGATGGAGAGATTCCGGGTGAGTTGATGAACAATGGTGCCGATCATCTCCAGATGGGCCAGCTCCTCGGTGCCGATATCATTGAGGAGACCGGCGACCCGGCGGTTGGGCATGGCAAATTTTTGCGAAAGGTAGCGCAGGCTGGCACCCAATTCGCCGTCGGGTCCGCCGTATTGGCTTATTATGATCTGCGCGGCCTTGGCGTTGGGGCGCTTGATATTGACCGGGAATTCCAAGATCTTATCATAGTTCCACATATTCAACCCTCCCAAGGCCAGGGAGTGCAGCCCCAGCTCCAGTTACGGCTGCCCGCGGCGGCACAGGGGGTCAGCGGGGCGGCCTCATTATAGGCGGTACGGGCGGCATCCAGCTTTTCGCAGGCTTTGGCAAAGGCAGCGGCCGCCTCCTGGCAATCCGGATGGGTATCCAGGTACAGGCGGCACTCCAGTGCGGTAAAGGCCTGCCGCTGGACTTCCCTTGTCAGCTGGCAGAGGTTATTTTCAGCCACGGTTAGCCCCCCTTTCACAGTCGCAGCCGGTAAACGGCAGATCCAGCGCCGGGAATAAGGTCCCCCGGCAGAGCGCTTTCTCGGCATCGTAGGTTTCGCCCCAGCGCTGCCACGGTACATAGGCCATGGCAATGGGGTATTCGCTATCGATGATGCGGCGGGTGCGGTTCATCCCCGCAGGGGCGTAGCCGGGCTGGGCACCCATGCAGCCGCCGTTATTGCAGTATCTCATCATGTCACTCCTTTCGGAAAGGTTCATTGGCATACTACGACCGGGGCAGCCGCGCGGTGATTCGGTGGGATTTACATTGAAAAGGGGCGCAAAAGATGCTATAATAGCTCCCGGACGAGATAAAAAACGGAAAGACCCAGCAGAAGGCCGGCATGGGGCGCAGCCCCGCCCGCCCGGAGGGCGGGCGACACGAGCGGAGCTCGTGTGTTTCGGCGGAGTCGAAACGGGCTGCGCCCTTACCGGGAGCTTGCAGAGGGTCAAAAAAGGAAAAGGAAGTAGAGCATGATAACAAATTACCAGGACCTGCCCATCCGCGAGGAGCTGAAGAAGGCCATAGCGGAGATGGGCTTTACCGAGATGACCGAGATCCAGCAGAAAGCGATCCCGGAACTGCTGGCCGGTAAGGAGGTCATTGCCAAGGCCCCCACCGGTACCGGTAAGACCTGTGCCTTCGGTGTGCCGATGGTGCAGCGCATCCAGCCGGAAAAGGGCTATGTGCAGGGGGTCATCCTGTGCCCCACCCGGGAGCTCTGTTTGCAGATCACCGAGGAGCTGACAAAGCTGGGCAAGTATATCCCCGGCTTTTCCATCGTGGCCGTGTATGGCGGACAGTCCATGCAGCCGCAGATCAATGCCCTTCGCAGGAACCCGCAGATCGTGGTGGCTACCCCCGGCCGCCTGATGGACCATATGCGCCGGCGCAATGTCGCTATCGACCGAACTGAGATGATCGTGCTGGATGAAGCGGACGAGATGCTGGATATGGGCTTCTATCAGGATGTGCGCTGGATTCTGGACCGGGTGCCGCGCACCAAGCAGATGTCCATGTTCTCAGCCACCATTTCCCGCGAGGTCATGGATATCGGCTGGCTGTACCAGCTGGACCCCGTGGAGCTGGTGGTGGAGCCGGTGGCGGAAAGCAAGCCCCGCATCACCCAGTACTGCATTAAGTGCAGCGGCCGGGAGCGCATTGAAACACTTATCAACCTGTTAAAGCGGGAGGAATACCGCCGCAGTATGGTGTTCTGCAATACCAAGTACGGCACTGTCAGCCTGGTGACCCACCTGGAAAAGGCGGGGATCCGTGCCAAGTGTCTCAATGGCGATATGGAGCAGGCCGCCCGCAACCGCATCATGGGGGCATACCGCAATAATGAATTTGATGTACTGGTAGCCACCGATGTAGCAGCCCGCGGCATTGATGTGGAGCAGGTGGATGCCGCCTTCAATTACGAGATCCCCAATGAGAATGAATACTACCTGCACCGCATCGGGCGTACCGGCCGCGCCGGCCGGGAGGGCGTTTCCTTCGTCTTTTACAGCGAAAACGAGCGCCCGCGGCTCAAAACCATCCTCAAGTACTCCGGCAACAGCTACCACCCCGTTACCGTCAATGCGGATGGCAGCTTTACCGCGTGCGAGCTGTAAGGAGGCGCAGCCATGGCGGGAAAGACTGAAAAGCCGGGCGGCAGCTGTGAGTTCTGTGCCCACTACGAGTACGATGACGAAATGGACTGCTATGTGTGCGAGATGAACCTGGATGAGGACGAGATGGTGCTGTTCTTGCAGCACCAGTATACGGCCTGTCCTTATTTCAGCTTCAGCGATGACTACAAGCTGGCGGGGCGCCAGTAAATAAGTAAAAAGCTGCCGAGGAAAGCGAAAAGGTTCTCCGCGGCGGCTTTTTTGTGGGGATTATTCCTCGGACGGCGTGTATTCGCCTGCCTCCAGCTGCGCCAGCATCCGGCTGATGCGGCGGGACGCCTCGTGGGTGTTATCGCAGCTTTGCACATAGCCCACAATGCGCTCCTGCGCGGCGGGAGAAAGGGAAGTAAAGGCGGCCAGCGCCTGCGGATGCCCGGCCAGCTGCTGATCCCACTGCTGATCAAAATAGCTGTTCATAGGGGTACCTCCTATTAAAGATGGAATGGAGCAGGGATAGTATGCGCAGGAATACAGATATTACTTGTTGGCAGCGGGAAAAGGCTGTGCTATAATAAAGCGAAAAAATACGAAAACAGGAATTATTTGGCGACTTTGGATCAGAATGGAAGTGATAACATATGACAGTTACCGAACCGAATATTACCTCCCCGGTAGAAGAAACCCAACCGCAGCAAACATCCCGGTGGGCCGCCTGGCGGGGCATGTGGTTTTTCCCGGCGGCGGTGCTGTGGATGGAGTTGGTGCTGCGCCTCTCCACCATCGGCTTTGATTATCCCAAGGGCCTTTTATATACCTTCGGTTATTCGCTGGCAGCCGGGGTGCTGCTGGCCCTGCTGGGCAAGGCCTTTTCCCCCCGGGCGGGCCGCATCGTTGTAACCGCCCTGTGGGGGATCCTCAGCATCTTCTACATGGGCCAGGTGGTGTACTATGCCATCTTCAAGGTCTACTTCACGCTGTTTTCGGTCGGCGGTGCAGGGCAGGTGGCGCAGTTTTCCAGCGTCATCTTTTCCACCATACTGCAATGCTGGTGGGCGCTGCTGCTTATGCTGGTGCCGCTGGTGCTGCTCATCTGGCAGGGCAAAGGACGCATAGCCTGGGGCCATGGACAGTGGAAAGAGCTGCTGTGGCCGCTTATCGCGGCGCTGGCGCTGCAGATCATCACCACCGGCGGGGCCCTGCTGGATACCGGCGGTGCCATGAGCGTCAGCCGCCTGTATACCACCGATTTTATCAGCAATCTTTCGGTCAGCCGCTTTGGGCTGCTCACCACCTTCCGCATCGAGGCGCGCAATGCCATCTTTGGCCCCATGCCGGCGGTGGCGGTGGAGGAACCGGAGCCGGAGCCGGAACCCGAACCCGAGCCGGAACCGGAAGCCGAAAAGCAGGTGATGGAGATCGATTTTGCGGCGCTGGCCGAAGCGACCGAGGACCAAACGCTGGCGGAGATGTACCGCTACTTTGCCAAAGTGACCCCCAGCACCGAAAATGAGTATACCGGCTACTTCGCGGGGAAGAATCTCATTTTTCTCACCTGTGAAAGCCTGTGGAAATACGCCATCGATCCCAACCTGACCCCGAACCTCTACAAGCTGTGGAGCGAGGGCTTCCAGTTCACGAATTTCTACAATCCTGTTTGGGGCGTTTCCACGCTGGATGGCGAATATGTGAACCTTTTGGGGATGATCCCCGTCACCGGCACCTGGAGCATGACCGAATCCGCCACAAACTGGCTGCCGTTCTCTTTCGGCAATCAGTTCAGGGCCATGGGCTACACCACCCGCGCCTACCATGACCACACTTATACCTATTATTCCCGCGATAAATCCCACCCCAACCTGGGGTACGACTACAAGGGTGTTGGCAACGGCCTGAATATCAAGGTCATGTGGCCGGAATCCGATGTGGACATGATGAATGCCACGCTGGATACCGTGCTGGCGGATGAGCACTTTATGACCTATTATCTCACCGTCAGCGGTCATCTGGAGTATAATTTCTTCGGCAACGCTATGGCCATGCGCAATGAGGAAGCCGTGGCCGAGCTTGACCTGCCGGAGGCGGCGCGCGCTTATCTTGCCTGCAATATCGAGCTGGATAAGGCCATCGGCGTACTGCTGCAAAAGCTCGAAGAAACCGGCCATGATAAAGATACCGTCATCATGCTGGCGCCCGATCACTACCCCTACGGTCTGGATACCGAATCGCTGAACGCGCTGGCGGGCAAGGAGCTGGACCAGTTCAGCATGTACCAGAGCTGCTTCCTCATCTGGAGCGCCGATATGGAGGAACCAATCGTCATTGATAAACCGGTTTCCAGCCTGGATATCCTGCCGACGGTCAGCAATCTTTTCGATCTGCCCTATGACTCCCGGCTGATGATGGGCACCGATATGCTGAGCGAAACTTCCTCGCCGGTCATCTTCCAGGATCACAGCTGGCTGACCGCCTATGGCCGCTATAATGCCTCTACCGATCACTATACCTCACTGATCGATACCGGCAGCGATGATTATTATGTCAGCAGTATGAACCGCCTGGTGGATCAGAAATTCAATTACTCCAAGCTTATCCTGCGGAAGGATTTCTTCCGTCACCTGTGGGATGACGCCGGCCTGTGGCCCGCCGAAGAGCCCGTGGACGAAGAGCCTGCCGTCACCCCCGAACCCGAACCCCAAGCAGCCCCGTGACCCCGAAGGAGGGACTCCCCTGAATGAACCGTAACAATGCCCTGAAAAAGTTGGTGCTGGCAGCGCTGTTTGTGGCGCTGGATCTTCTGTTCACCCGTGTGTTTTGCGTCTACCTTATGGACGGCGCGGAGCGCGTAAGCC
>CALERQ010000210.1 GCA_937907305.1 uncultured Clostridia bacterium
CATTGCCGCTCTCGGTGGGGTAAGTGGGCACAATGATGATGCCGGAGCTTTCCCATGGGGTGATGGTGCCGGAAATGCTCTCATAATTACTCACATAATCGCCGCTGGGAGCAAATATCCACTTATAAGCCTTTCCACTCTCCACCGGAGTGGTCATGTCAAGCCGAATACCATTGTCATCCACAAAATAGATATCACCGCTGATTTCCTCGTCATGATACTTGAACCGAGATGTCTCGCCATCCATCGCGGTCAGGCCCACATCCGCCAGGGTCCTGCCCCGGGAGGTGATCTTGGTGTAGCCGGGCTCGCCGGTGGGGGTGGCCTGCTCGATCACGATCTTCAGCGTGATGGTGTAGTCCTCGTAGTTATTGCACTGTGCCTTTAGGGTAATGGTAACCACATCGCCCGCTTTGGCCCCGGAGATAGCATAGGTCAGCTTACCATGGTCATCAATGTCCTTCTTGGTAAGGGTGGCATTCGAACCGGCACTAACGCTATATTCACAGGCATAGTTCCATGTCTGTCCGGCGGGAAGCCCGGCCCAGCTGGGTGAATAGGTGTGCTCGGCGGTATCCCCATACGGCTGCGTAAGGTTGACCGTATCCAGGCTGCCGCCGGCGGCCGGATTCACCAATACACTAACTTCGATACCTTCCATATCTTCGTAGTTAACAGTATCATCGGGGGTGAATATCGCCTTGAATTCCTTGGCCTTGGTGGAAGCATCGCCTACGGACTGGTTACCATCTACCCATCTCCAGGTGCCGGGGGTATTGCCCGCCGGGTTGGTCAGGGGGATATCTTTGAGCGTTTGTCCGTATGTTGCCGTCAGTCCAGTGGGGGGATCACATTTCGGGTAGGCTTTATACACTATAAATTTTGAAGTCTCTGTGGTGTATGCTTTGTAGTTCGTGGTTGCCGCTATTTCAGCATACATGTAGTAGGTGCCTGGACTCAGCGTGGTCGGCCCAATATTCTCCCACTTTGTGCCGCCGGTGTTGGTATTGGTGGTGCTGTAATAGTAGGTCACAGCATTGGGATCGCCAGAGGAGTAGTTAAAAAGATCCGGTGTTGGGATCGCATTCGTGCTATTGTAGACATAGCCCTGCATAGCGACAGTGACCGCTTCACTCCACTCGCCTTTTTCCACTGTCAGCGTATAGGTCGCGGTGGTTTGGGCATACTTGCCATCCACCTTGGCCGCGGTGGCGGTGATCTGCGTGGTACCTACCCCGCAGATCGTGACAGTAATCGTCCCGTTTTTATTGTCCTGCACCTTTGCAACACTTTCGTTACTGCTGGCGTATTTGATGGGGACCTCGTTGAATAGGTCTGTGCTGTTCTCCACTATAAGGATGAAGGGCCGGTTGCCATAATGCTTGGTTTCTGCGGTCACGGGTACGCCGCCCGCATCCTTGAAAGACAGCCCCTGCGGCTTGCCTTTCACAATCGCGAAATCCACGCTGCCGCTCCTGCTGTCCGGGGTATAGTTCTCCTTGTCCCAATCGTCAGAAAGAGTAAACTTCCAGTACAGCGTAACGGTAGTCCCGGCATCTCCTTCGAATTTGGCATTCTCAAAGTCCACCGGTATTGTGCAGGCCTCGCCGGTGTACCAATTGAAGGTGCCATAAAGCGTCTCATTATTTACACCGGTAGCGGTGACTCTACCATAGTTGGTGATGGTATTGAGCACGGAGCCGTAAGTACTGCCCTCAATGACCTTCTGGTTTTCCCCATTCTCCGGGATATTCACCTTCCATTGGTCTGTCGGCATGACGGTGAAAGTCCAGTTATCGCCCGTTATAGTATTTTGGATTGATTCGTAGTTGGTGTTTGGGTTTACCTTTATTCTGACGGCATATGTACCAACACCAGCGGTGCTCGGCTCCCAACCCCCACTTTGCGGGTTCCAGTACGACACCTCGATATAGCTCGCATCAATTTTGTTGGATGTAACCGTAGCGACCTTTTCATTGCCATCATAGACCGGGTTTTCAGGCGGGGTGAAAATGAAATCCTTCGCTGTAAGTGTGGCCTGTTCGATGGTGTAATCCACCTCAGCAGTCACATCGTCCATTGTGATGCTGGCCTTGTAGTAGCCCGCATTGGTAGGCACGGTTTCGCCATCAGGAAGCGCGATAAACGCTCTGTCTTTTTCCACCTGGTAGGTGATCTCGGGGGTCACGCCGCTCTTGAATGTACCCGTCAGCGTAGCGGGTTTGGCGCTGCCGTCATAGGTCAATGTGCCCGCATCGGGCGCCTGAATGGTCACGCTGCCGCCATCGGAGGTGCAGTTTTCATTCTTACATTTTGCTGTGATGGTGCATCCATCGGAGGAGGCGGTGTACTCCCACTCGTGCGCGTGGGTACCCAGCACCGCGGTTTTGCCGTCCTTAGTCACATGCAGGGTGTGTGATGTATTACCTTCAAGCACAAAGCTGTCGCTCTTGATCCAGCCCTCTGTACCCGCCTCGGCAATGATCATGGGATTGCTGTCCCCAATGGTATTCAAAGTGTCATCTAGAAAGGTCACTTTGATGCTTGCGTTTTCCAGCTCCCCTATAACAGTGATCGGCTTGACATGCTGGTTGCTGTCGGGTGCCAGATAGACATTGCCAACTATGCCGCTGTCCTCATTTTCCGTCACCTGTACGCTGCCGGAGACACGAAGTTCACCAGCCGTACCCACAAAAATACCGCTGTTATATTTATTGGTCGATATGTTGCCCGTGACTACTGCGTTATCCCGCAGCGTCAGCGTTCCGCCGGCCACATATACGCCGCCGCCCGCCTGCGCCATATTCCCAGTGATCTTCGCATCACCGCCAATGGTCACAGTGCCGGCCGTCCAAATGCCGCCGCCATTATCGGCGGCCGCAGCGGACACTGTATTACCAGCAATCTCACCACCAAGCATATCAAAGGTTGCGCCGTCTGCAACACGCACACCCGCGCCCGCATCATTATTGGTCAAGTTTGGCCCAATGCAGCCGCCGTACATGGTGAAGTATCCGCCATTGAGAACATTCACACCTCGACCGCTCTTTCTCTGTATAGTGGGATTAGTCGGATTTTTATAGTGCGTGATGGAGCCATAGTTCCCGTTGTCACCCTTGCAGTCGGTCAGTGTAAAGTGCGCACCCTCACCAACCGTAATCGCATCAAAATCACCTTTTGCGGTAATACTGTGGCCGCATAGGTCCAGCACCACGCCATCGGCGGGGCTCCATGTGCCGTCCGTCAGCTCCACAGGCTCCGTCAGGTAGTAGTAGCCCGCCGCCATGTCATCGGTTAGGGTGGAAACACCCTGCCAGCTTTCGCCCTCGGGCAAAGCAATACCATGCTCGCCGGTATGGGCATCCGCCTGCTCCTCCTGCTCCGCCGTCAGGTTGGTCAGGGCCTCACACAGCGCCGCATACCGGGTCATATCCAGCTGGGCCAGCTGTTCCTCGGTCAGCTTCTCCAGCGCCGCCTCAAGAGCCATCAGCTGCTGCTTGATCTCTTCCGCGTTCTCTGCCGTCACTTCCTCCGGCAGCGCGTTGATCAGCGCCTGGGCGGCCTGCACCGCCTCGCCGCTTTCTTCTTCCTGCTTTTGATCCTCCACAGGCTGTTCTTCCTGCTTCGGTTTCTCCGGAACCTGCTGCTCCGTCTGCGTCTCCGCAGCGCCGGTTCCCAGTTCCTCCGCCAGTGCCGTAGCGGGCAGCATGGAAAGGCACATGGCCAGCGCCATCAGCAGGCTTAAAACTCGTTTTTTCATGGGGGCCTCCTTCTATCGGTTACAGTCTTTCTTCAGCCCGGTCACACGGGCATTGTTTCCTGGAACAACATGGATTTCCCGTAGGGTTCCCTACGGGAAAAGGGGGCGCGCCCCCTCGCGGCATACTTATGCCATCCTATTTAGAATAGTATAGCACGCCCAGGCCGGGGTGTAAATCATACCAAAGGATGAGTTCCCATAAATCTTCCGCAAAAAATCCCCCCGCTGCCCCGCCAGGCTGGGGATATGGGGGGATATGTAAAAAGGGGAACCTTTGCGGGTTCCCCTTTCGCGTTTTATCAGGGCTGCGACTCCCCTTTTTCATCCTGCTCCGCGTTCCCCATCATCAGCTCCAAAACAAAAAACTGCCCCATCGGCAACTCTCCCCCTCGCAAGGAGGGGTATGTGTGAAAGGGGAACCTTCGCGGGTTCCCCTTTCGCGTTTTATCAGGGCACCGGGCTCCCCTTTTTTATCCTGCTCCGCGGTCCCCACATCAGCTCCAAAACAAAAAACTGCCCCATGGTAACTCTCCCCCTCGCAAGGAGGGGTATGTGTGAAAGGGGAACCTCTGCGGGTTCCCCTTTCGCGTTTTATCGGGGCACCGGCTCCCCTTTTTCATCCTGCTCTGCGCTCCCCACATCAGCTCCAAAACAAGAAACCACCCGATTGGGTGGTTTCTTGTTTTGGAGCTGATGATCAGATTCGAACTGACTACCTCGTCCTTACCAAGGACGCGCTCTACCTACTGAGCTACATCAGCGAATTGGCAGGGGCAGAAGGATTCGAACCCTCGGCACGTGGTTTTGGAGACCACTGCTCTACCAGCTGAGCTATACCCCTATATCACGCTTTGAAGGCGTATCCATTCAGTGCCAACAAACAAGATTATACACAAATCCCCCTCGCTTGTCAACACCTTCTTGCCATTTTGCAATAGGTTTTTTACTTTTCATTTTTATCACAGCCCCCCTCCCGCAAAAAACTCCGTCGCCGGTGTCTTCCCCACCTCCCTCCATCATACAATGAACCATCCGCAAATAGGAGGTTTTTATCATGGATGAATACGCATTCGGCAGCCGGGGCCCCGGCGTGCAGCTGTTACAGCTTGGCTTATCCCGCGCGGGCTACCGGCCCGGCCGCATTGATGGCAACTTTGGCCGGGGGACCGAAAACGCCCTGCGGCAGTTCCAGCAGGCACAGGGTCTGCCCGCCACCGGCCGCAGCGATGCCGCCACCTGGCAGGCCATGATGCCCTGGCTCATCGGCACCCGGTTCGTGCAGCTCCGGCAGGGGGATACCTTCTGGCGGCTTTCCCAGCAGTACGATACCAGCGTCGCCGCCATTTCCACCGCCAACCCCCAGCTGGACCCACAGAACCTGCGCCCCGGGCAAACCGTCGCCATCCCGCTGGGCTTCCCGGTGGTCCCCACCGGCATCGCCTTCACCTCGCAGGTGCTGGAGCTCACCCTCACCGGCCTGCTGCTGCGCTACCCTTATCTCGGCTCCGGGGCCATCGGCAGCAGCGCGCGGGGTCTGCCCCTCTGGTCGGTCTCCATCGGGGAGGGCGAGACCCAGGTCTTTTACAATGCCGCCCATCACGCCAATGAGTGGATCACCACCCCGGTGCTGCTGGCCTTCCTGGAGGAATACTGCCTGGCCCTGCTGGATGGCGATACCCTCTACGGCTACGATGCCGCCGAGCTGTTCCGCCGCACCACCCTCTCCATTGTCCCCATGGTGGACCCCGACGGCGTCGATCTTGTCACCGGCTATTTAAGCAGCGGTCCCTGGTACGATCGCGCAAAGCAATGGGCGGAAAATTACCCCGCCATCCCCTTCCCGGAGGGCTGGAAAGCCAACCTCAATGGCGTCGATCTCAACCTGCAATACCCCGCCGGCTGGGAGGAAGCCAAAACAATCAAAGAAAGCATGGGCTTCACCTCCCCCGCCCCGCGGGATTATGTCGGCGCCGCCCCGCTCACCCAGCCGGAGGCGCTGGCCGTTTACCGCCACACCCTCCGCAATGACTTCCGCCTTACCCTTTCCTACCACGCGCAGGGCAAGCTCATCTACTGGCGCTACCTCGATTACCTCCCGCCCCGCAGCGAGGAGATCGCCCAGGCCATGGGGGAAGCCAGCGGCTACTCGGTGGAGGAAACGCCCTCCCTCAGCGGCTACGCGGGCTACAAGGATTGGTTCATCCAGACCTACGACCGTCCCGGCTACACCATCGAGGTGGGCCAGGGCACCAGCCCCCTGCCCCTCTCCCAGTTCGATGAGATCTACGCCGATAACCTCGGCATTCTCGTCCTCGGCCTGGCCCTCGCCGCCCAGCCGCCCATCGCCCCCGTGGAACCGCCTGCCTCTCTCTGAATTTGCGCAGGGCACACACCACGGCGGAGCCGTGTTTCGCCTGCGGCGAAACACGCAAGCTCCGCTTGCGGCGGCGGGCTGCGCCCGCCGGCGGATCCGCCGCCCCTATCCTCCGCACATCCGCCGGCTTATATCTTCTCCGGGTGCTTTTCCCGGTACTCCTCGCCCCAGGCCCACATGGCGTCCAGAATGGGCTTCAGGCTCCGTCCCGTCTCGGTCAGGCTGTATTCCACATGGGGCGGTATCACCGGGTGAACGGTCCGCTCCACCAGGCCGTCCTCCTCCATCGCGCGCAGCTGCTGCGTCAGCACCTTTTGGGAGATCCCTCCGATCGACCGCTGCAATTCGCCAAACCGCTTTTTCCCGTCCATCAGGTCGCGCAGAATCAGGATTTTCCACCGGGTCCCCACGGCGTACAGTGTTACTTCTACCGGACATTTCGGCAATCTGCCTCTCGATTGTATCATGTCATTCCCCTCCGTTACCAATGGGTAACAAGCTGACCGAAAAGTGCCGTCTTCCCATTTTCAGAATGTACTGCTATTATAAAAATACAAACTTTTTCTGTCAATATCCAACGCTTAGGAGGAACCCATCATGCTCAAAGACGCCATCGAATTCATGCAGCAAAATCCCGTCCTGTATCTTGCCACCGTAGGCGAAGACGGCCATGCCCGGTGCCGGCCCTTCCTGTACGGCTTCTGGCAGGAGGACAAGCTCTGGTTCAGCACCAGCAATCTCAAAAATGTCTACCGTCAGATGCAGCAGAATCCCTATGTGGAGTTCTCCGTTTCCTCTCCGGATTACACCTGGCTGCGGCTGCACGGCAAGGCCGTATTCTGCGATGATCCCGCCATCAAGGAGCGCTTCATGCAAAATCCCATTGTAAAGGATACCTACGGCAGCGCCGAAAATCCCTGCATGACCGTTTTCTATCTGCAAGACCCCCACGGCGAGCTGGCCGATTTCTCCGGCAAGCCTCCCCGTCGGTTTTGAATCTCCTCAAAGCAAGGCTCCCCCAACCTCTCGGTCGGGGGAGCCTTATTTCATCGCTTATTTATACAGCCCGCGCTTTACATAGGTGGTGTGCAGGATATGGTGCGCCAGGTGGCTGCCCGGCTCGCCCAGATAGTCGGCGTACAGCTCCTTCACCACGGGGTTCTCGTGGCTCTTGCGCAGGGTCATGGCCTCATCCTCGCTATACAGGGCCGCCGCGCGCAGGGAACGCAGATCGGTAAAGTTCCGCACATCGCCGCTCTGGTGGGGCTGGCCGCCGCCGTTTACGCAGCCGCCGGGGCAGGCCATCACTTCCACAAAGTGATACTCCGCCTCGCCGCTCTTGATGCGGTCCAGGAGCTTCGCCGCGTTGGCAAGACCGCTGGTCACGGCCACCTTCACCTTGGTCCCGGCCAGGTCGTACTCCGCCTCCTTGATGCCCTCGATACCGCGGACCTCACGGAACTCGGGCCGTGCCAGCTCCTTGCCGGTCACGATCTCGGAAACGGTCCGCAGCGCGGCCTCCATTACGCCGCCGGTGGCGCCAAAGATATGGCCCGCGCCGGAAGCGATGCCAAAGATGGGGTCAAACTCCTCATCGGGCAGCTGGGTAAACATTATACCCGCCCGGCGGATCATATCCGCCAGCTCCCGGGTGGTGATGGAAATATCCACATCGGGCAGGCCCACCGCGCTCTGGCCCTCGCGGCCGATCTCAAACTTCTTGGCGGTGCAGGGCATCACACTCACCACCACGATGTTCTTGGGGTCCAGGCCCGCCTTCTGGGCGTAATAGGTTTTGATCAGCGCACCGAACATCTGCTGGGGGCTCTTGCAGGAAGAAAGATTATCCACAAATTCGGGGTAATAGTGCTCGCAGAATTTGATCCAGCCGGGGGAGCAGCTGGTGATGAGCGGCAGGGGACCGCCCTCCTTCAGGCGGTGCAGCAGCTCGGTGCCCTCCTCCATGATGGTCACATCGGCGGCGGTATCCACATCAAAGACCTGGTCGAAGCCCAAGCGGCGCAGGGCAGCCACCAGCTTGCCCTCCACATTGGTGCCTATCGGCATCCCAAAGCACTCGCCCAGCTGGGCGCGCACACTGGGCGCCGGCCCCACGATGACCGTCTTGGTCGGGTCGTTCAGGGCGGCCCACACCTTGTCGGTGTCGTCCCGCTCCCGCAGGGCGGCGGTGGGGCACACGGCGGTGCACTGGCCGCAGGCCACGCAGGCCGTCTCGGAAAGCGGCATATCAAAGGCACAGCCGATGTGGGTATCATAGCCGCGCTCGCAGGTCTCAATAACACCCGCGTACTGGTTCTTCTGGCACACGGCCACGCAGCGGCGGCACAGGATGCATTTGCTGTTATCCCGCACCAGGTGGGGCATGGAAGCATCCACCATCTCGTTCTGCTGCTTCTTGGTAAAGCGGTCCATATCCACGCCGTATTCCCGGCACAGCTGCTGCAGCTCGCAGTCGGTGCTGCGGGGGCAGCTAAGGCAGTCGGTCCGGTGGGTGGAAAGGATCAGTTCCAGCGTGGTGCGGCGGTACTTTTGCAGGGCGGGGGTGTTGGTAAAGACCTCCATGCCCTCGTCCACCGGCATCACGCAGGCGGCAGCCAGGCCGCGGGCACCCTTTACCTCGCATACGCAGATGCGGCAGGCGCCGATGGCATTGATTTCCTTCAGGTAGCACAGGGTGGGGATCCGGATACCGGCAATGTGCGCGGCTTCTAGAATGGTAGCGCCTTCGGGAGCGGCCACGGGAATATTATTGATCTTCAGGTTTACGGTATTCATCTTGGTCACTCCTTTCTCAGCGTTTTACTATGGCGTTAAAGCGGCAGGTCTCCATGCAGGCGCCGCACTTAATGCACTTTTCGGGGTCAATGTGGTGGGGCTTTCTCACCTCACCGATGATAGCGTTTACAGGGCAGGCACGGGCGCAGGCGGTGCAGCCCTTGCACTTCTCTTCCTCTATGACAAAGCGGGTCAGCTTCTTGCACACGCCGGCAGGGCAGCGCTTCTCCACACAGTGGGCCTCGTACTCATCCCGGAAGTAATGCAGGGTGGAAAGCACCGGGTTGGGGGCGGATTGTCCCAGGGCGCACAGGCTGTTGGCCTTGATGTAGTAGCACAGCTCCTCCATCTCGCGCAGCAGCTCCAGCGTGCCGTTGCCGCTGGTGATCTGCTCCAGCATCTCCAGCAGGCGCCGGGTACCCACACGGCAGGGGGTGCACTTGCCGCAGCTCTCGTCCACGGTAAATTCCAGGAAGAACTTCGCGATATCCACCATGCAGGTGTCCTCATCCATCACGATCAAACCGCCGGAGCCCATCATGGAGCCGATGGCGATGAGGTTATCGTAGTCGATGGGGGTATCGATCAGGGAAGCGGGGATGCAGCCGCCGGAAGGGCCGCCGGTCTGCGCCGCCTTAAACTTCTTGCCGTTGGGGATGCAGCCGCCGATATCCTCCACGATCTCCCGCAGGGTGGTGCCCATGGGGATCTCCACCAGGCCGGTGTTGTTGATCTTACCCACCAGGCAGAATACCTTGGTGCCCTTGCTGCGCTCGGTGCCCATGCCGGCAAACCAGTCGGCGCCATTGAGGATAATGCGGGGGATATTGGCCCAGGTCTCTACATTGTTCAGGATGGTAGGCACGCCAAACAGGCCCTTGACCGCCGGGAACGGCGGACGGGGACGGGGCTCGCCGCGGTGGCCCTCGATGGAGGTCATCAGCGCGGTCTCCTCGCCGCAGACAAAAGCGCCGGAGCCCAGACGCAGCTCAATATCAAAGGCAAAGCCGGTGCCAAAGATGTCGTTGCCCAGGAAGCCGTACTCTCTCGCCTGCTTAATGGCGATCTCCAGGCGGTGGATGGCAATGGGGTACTCGGCACGGACATAGATATAGCCCTGGTGCGCCCCGATGGCGTAGCCGGCAATGGTCATGGCCTCCAGTACCACATGGGGGTCGCCCTCCAGCACGGAGCGATCCATAAACGCGCCGGGGTCGCCCTCATCGGCGTTGCAGCAGACATATTTCACATCGCCCTTGCTCTGCCGGGCAAAGAACCACTTCTGGCCGGTGGGGAAACCGCCGCCGCCGCGTCCGCGCAGGCCGCTGTCCTTAATGGTCTGGATGACCTCATCGGGGGTCATCTGGGTCAATACACGGCCCAGCGCCTCGTAGCCGTCCATGGCAATGTACTCGTCGATATTTTCGGGGTTGATGACACCGCAGTTGCGCAGGGCCACGCGGTGCTGCTTTTCGTAGAATTTGGTGTGATTGAGGTTCTTGATGGTCTTATCATCCACCACGGTCTCCTGGTACAGCAGGCGGGTGACGATACGGCCCTTGAGGATATGCTCCTCCACGATCTCGGGGATGTCCGCCTCGGTCACATGGCTGTAAAAGCAGCCCTCGGGGTACACTACCACCACGGGGCCCAGGGCGCACAGGCCAAAGCAGCCGGTCTTAATGACCTGCACTTCGCCCAGCAGGCCCTTTTCCTCCAGCTCCCGGTTCAGCTCATCAATGAGCGCCTGGGAATGGGAGGAGCTGCAGCCGGTGCCGCCGCACACCAGGATGTGTGTTCTTGCTATCGCCATTGGTTCTTGTCCTCCTTATTCCATGTAGGCACCCACGGTATACTCGGTCACCGGGTTGCCGTTTACCAGATGTTCGGTCACAATGCGGGAGACCTTCTCGGGGGTCATCTTCACATAGGTCACCTTTTCCTTGCCGGGCTGGAATACCTCCACAATGGGCTCCAGCTTGCACATGCCGATGCATCCGGCCTGGGTCACCACTACATCCTTCAGGCCGCGGCGGTTCACTTCCTCCACAAAGGCGGTAAGCACCGGGCGGGCCCCGGCCGCAATGCCGCAGGTGGCCATGCCCACCACTACACGGGTGGCGGTGCTGTTATCCTGCCGCATGGCTACATTATTTTTCATCCGCTCCCGCAGGGCGGCCAGCTCTTCCAGAGATTTCATCGCTTATTCCTCCCTCTCACTCACAGGTATTTATCCAGGATCTTGTCCACCTCATCGGGGGTCAGGCGGCCGTACACATCCTCATTGATGGTCATGACCGGGGCCAGGCCGCACGCGCCGATGCAGCGGGTCGCCTCCAGCGAAAAGCGGCCGTCCGGGGTGGTGCCGCCGGGCTCTATGCCCAGCCGCTTCTGGATGCGCTCCAGCACATCGCCGGCGCCCTTTACATAGCAGGCCGTGCCCATGCACACGCCAATGTTGTAGGTCCCGCGGGGATTGAGGGTAAACTGCGCGTAAAAGGTCACTACACCGTAAACCTCCGCCAGCGGAATATTCAGCTCCTCGGCGATGATGGTCTGTACCTCAATGGGCAGGTAGCCGTAGATCTCCTGCGCCCCCTGCAGCACCGGCATCAGCGCGCCCTGCTGCTCCTTGTGGGCCGCTATCAGCTCCCGCAGCTGCTTTTCCTGCTCGGCCGTCCCGTGGAACGGCACGACGGTCTTTCTTTTTGCCATGAGAATGGTTCCTCCTTATTTCCTCTCGGAATTGTTCCTCTATATCGTCAACTACCAGTAGCGTAGTCTCTGCCATACTCTTCCCGCCAGCCCCTGCAGAAGGCAAGGTCCGGCCCCGCAGGGCGCCGGCCTGCGGCCGGCGTTGGCGGGCCTACGGCCCGCCTCTGCGGCTGCGCCGCAGCCCCTGCGGGGCCGCCGGCGCCTTTCGCGAATTACAGCTTCTCCGGGGCGGGGCAGCACTCAGCCATCCCCTCGGCCACCTGCCCGGTAATAAACGCCAGCACCTCCGGCTCCGCCAGGGAGATCTCCTCCCCCAGCACCGCGCGGTACTCCCGGGTATCTGCCGTAAACCGCGCCCCATCGTACTCAAACTCCAGCCGGAAGTCCTTTTCCGGGCTGCCCCCGATGAGGGTGGCCATCGTCTGGGGCAGGTCCCCCAGCGGCAGCCGGTCTATGTGGCTCATCCCAAAGACCGCCGTCACCGTGGTACCCACACCCGGCGCGCTTTCCACCGTCATGGTGCCGCCGGTCATTTCGGCCGCCATCTTCCACAGCGGCAGGCCCATGCCCACCCGGCGGGTGGTACGGCTGGTGTAAAAGGGATCGGTCACCTTCCGCACCGTTTCGGCGTCCATGCCGCAGCCGTCATCGGTGATGGTCACCGTCAGCCTGTCCGCGGTCGGGCGGTAGCACACCGCCACCGTAATCAGGGAAGCCCCGGCTTTCACCGAGTTTTCGGCGATATCCAGGATATTGAGCGAAAGCTCCTGCAAGCCGCACTCCCCCTACCTTAAGCATACAATTTATTTTATCAACCCTTGCCGCAAAAATCAACAGGCTTTTGCCTTTTTAGCAAGCGGTTATATCATTTATCAAATACCTATTCTCATCAATCTTTAGTGATGGCTAAAATGCATAATAATTGCCCGTATTGCGCAGAATATCGGCAGTCCAAAAACGCGAAAGGAGCGATGAAAAATGAAAGTGGAGCTGGATCACGAGGGGTGCATCGGCTGCGGGCTGTGCGTTTCCACCTGTCCGGCGGTTTTTCAGCTGGCGGCGGACGGCAAGGCGGAGGCGGTGCAGCCCCCCATCTCCGAGGAGGAAAAGGCGGACTGCCGGCTGGCGGCGGAGGACTGTCCGGTAAGCGTTATTACGGCGGAG
>CALERQ010000211.1 GCA_937907305.1 uncultured Clostridia bacterium
GCGGTATCCCGTATGGGCTCCAGCAGGCGGCGCTCCTCCCGGATGGCGTCCTCCAGGCAGCTGTCGCATTCGTCCAGCAGGGGATGCCTCCGGCGGGTCTCCTTGTAGCGGTGCAGCAGCACCTCGGCGCTCGCCTCCAGGAAGAGGATCCGGTAGGGGATATGGCGGCAGCGCAGCTCCTCCAGGGCATGGGGCAGCTCCCGGAACATCTTCCCGCTGCGGGAATCCATCACAATGGCGGTGCGGCCGTGATGGGCCGTCGGGGAGTAGCACAGATCGGCAAAGCCGCCCAGCAGCGCCGGGGGAATATTATCCACACAGTAGAATCCGATGTCCTCCAGCGCGTTGATGACGCGGGTTTTGCCCGCGCCGGAAAGACCGGTCACGATCAGCAGTTCCATGGGGCCTCCTTCGGGGTTGGTTCGTCATTTTTCATTATGATTATACAGGCTGCGGCCGCCGGTTGCAATACGGCAGCGGATGGATTTTCCCCCGCGGCAATGATTATCCCGCCGGGGGCATCCCATACTTTCCTCAATCGCATCAAACGGAGGGAATCAGTATGAAGATCCTGTATATTGACCACCACGCGGCGCTGCCTTCATCGGGTGGGGACTGCCGGGCAGTGCAGCTGGCGCAGGGCTGGCAGCAGTGCGGCGATGAGGTCACCATTATAACCGCCGGGTACAGCCACCGCCGCGGCAAAAATCTGACCGTGGAAAAGGAGATGGAGGAGCGGCAGCTGGAGGGTGTCACTTTTTGCCCGCTTCTTTCCCCGGATTATGCCCACGGGGTGGGGGAGTACCGCAAAAGTGTGCAGTCCTTCCTCAAAAAATTGTATCTGAACGCCCCCAAGCTGGTGGAGCGCTATCATCCGGAAATCGTCATTGCGGCCAGCGGCTACCCCTACGATTATTTCTGTGCCCAGCGCATCGCCAAGCTGGCCCGCGCAAAAACCGTCTTTGAGCTGCGGGAGACCTGGCCGGAGCTGCAGCGGGAACTATACCCGGCGGAGGATAGCCGCCTCAATCAGTGCATCGCAGAGTATGCCATGGGCTATGCGCTGCGCGGGGCCGATACCGTGGTATCTTTTCTGCAAATGGGAGAGGACTACTGCCGCCAGAAGGAGATCCCCCCGGCCCGCCTGGTCACCCTGCCGGCGCCTGCCCCGCCGCAGGCATCCCCTCAGCCCCTGCGGGAGGCCGATGCCGAAGCGATCCGGGCTCTGCGGGAGCGTTATCCCGTCATCGCCGCCTATGCCGGGCACCTCAATGATCGGCATCTGCCGGAGCTGCTGGTGGGCGCGGCGGGCAGCCTGCGGGAACAGGGCATCGCGGCGGTCATTGCCGGCAACGGCGGCTATAAGCAGCTGCTGCGCCGCGTGATCCGGGAAAATAACTGGGAGAACATCCTGCTGCTGGATGCCCAAAGCGAGCGCCGCCAGCGCACCCTGTACGGCCTGGCGGATATTCTCTACTATGGGGATGACCGCCGCTGCGATGCCCCCTACGGCCCCTACACGCCGCTTTTGCTGCGCATGATGCAGAGTGAGAAGCCCATTCTCACCGCCACTCACAGCCCCCTCAATGACGCTCAGCGGGCGGGATGCGCCGTCTCCGCCAGTGCGGTGACCCAGCGCGGTGTGGAGGAAGCGCTGCTCAGCTTTACCATGATGAACGGGGAAAAACGGGCGGCCCTGGGTCAGCAGGCCGGTGACGCGCTGTGCATCACGCATGCCCCGGCGCAGGTCGCCCGGGATTACCGCAGCGCCCTTTTGCGCCTATGGGTATGAGAAATTCACTGACCCGCCGGGTGCTGTGGGTACATGCCATCCTGCTGCTGGCGCTGTGCGGGGTGCTGCTGCGCATTTTTGTCATCGGCCAGGGGGAACAGTACCGCCAAACCGCCGCGGCGCAGAGCCGCTACACCCTTTCGGCCGGTACGGTGCGCGGCAATATCTACGATTGCCGGCTGCGTCCGCTGGTGAATGAAAGCGAAAAAACGGTATTGGCGGTGGACCCTACTCCGGCCGCTATGACCGCCCTGCGGCAGGGCCTTTCAGCGGAGCGGTTCGAGGAGATCTACCCCCTGCTGCAAAGCGGCCGCCCGGTGCTCCTCTCCAGTGATTCTCCCATCTCTGGGGAGGGCATTACCGTTCTCCGGGTCCCGCAGCGTTACGGTACCAACCAGCTGGCTCCTCACATCATCGGCTATGTGGATGGCGAGGGCCATGGCGTCTGCGGTATCGAATCCGGCTACGAGGAACAGCTGGCCCGCTGGGGCGGAGAGATCACCGTTCGCTATACGGTAAATGCCTGGCGGCAGGCCATCGGGCAGGCCCCGGAGGTGACTGCTCCCACCGATCGAACGGCGGGTATC
>CALERQ010000212.1 GCA_937907305.1 uncultured Clostridia bacterium
CTGGATCCAGAACCGCGCCAACACCCTGGCCCTGTGGTGCATGTTTGCCCAGGTATTCCCGTTGTTCCAGGATAACAGCGTATTTACCACCATCACCTCCGTCTACGCCGACGGCTTTATGAATCCCGCTGTTCGTCCCACGGCGGCGAACCCCACCGCGCAGGGAGTTGTGGCTATTATTGCGCTGGTGGTGAATGTGGTCATTCTGGCTTCCATCATCAAGCGGGCAAAGATCCAGAAGAAGAACCCCTACAAGCAGGAGATCTTCTGCGATCAGAAGGACTTCCAGGAGGCTATGGCGAGAGTGTAAGTCCTGTCCCCATATTCGATAGATGAATAACGATCGGCCCGGAGCACCAAAACGAGGTGTTCCGGGCCGGTTTTCTATTTATCCTGGTCTTTGCGGAAACACCGACCTGCGGATAACCACTTAGGAAGCGGATCCATGCACACCGCAAGCATTCGGAACATTTCGTGTGCATCGTGCTGAAAAGCAAAATATTTAATCAATATTGTTCTGTATTGACAAACGGTTAAACATGAAGTAGAATAACGGTGCGCTATTCTATAATTAGATAAAAGGAGAAAGAAGATTTATGAAGCGTATGAACAAACTGCTGGCACTGCTGCTGGCGGTCATTATGGTGGCTTCCTTTGCCGCCTGCGGCAACGAACCCACCCCCACCCCCGATCCGGAACCCACTCCCGATCCCACTCCCGCCATTACCTATCCCCTTACCGTAACTGATATGGCTGGTCGTGAAGTTACCCTGGAGAAGGAGCCCGAGCGCATTGTTTCCGGCTACTACATTTCCTCCTCCGCCTGCATCGCGCTGGGACTTGCCGATAAGATGGTCGGCATCGAGGATAAATCCGCCAAGCGTCCCATTTACCAGCTGGCGGCGCCCTCCCTTATCGACCTGCCCAATGTCGGCTCTGCCAAGGCTTTTGATCTGGAAACCTGCGTCAACGCCAACCCCGATCTTGTTATCCTGCCCATGAAGCAGAAGGACACCGCCCAGACCCTTTCCGAGATGGGCATCGCCACCCTGCTGGTCCTGCCTGAAAGCCATGAGCAGCTGATGGAAATGTTCACTCTCATTGGCACTGCCACCAACAGCATGGAGAAAGCGACCGCGCTGATCGAGTACTACAACACCAAGCTGGCAGCGGTGGCAGAGCTGACCAAGGATCTGACCGATGACCAGAAGCCTGTCGTGTATATCGGCAGCACCAGCGATATCCTGCGCACCGCTCCCAAGGAGATGTATCAGGCTTCCCTTATCACCACCGCGGGTGGCAAGAATGCCGGTGATGTACTGGAGGGCACCTCCTGGACTGACATTGATAATGAGACCTTCCTGACCATGAACCCCGATGTCATTGTGATCCCCACCGATAACTTTGCCGTAAGCAGCCCTGATTACACCGTGGAGGATGTGCTGAACAACGCCACCTTTGCCGATGTGACCGCCGTGAAGAACGGCGCCGTTTATCAGATGCCCGTCGGCTTCGAGGCCTGGGATTCTCCTGTTCCCTCCGGTATTCTGGGTACCCTGTGGATGCTGCATACCCTGCACCCCGAGCTATACACCGCCGAGCAGTTTGCCGCAGATGCCGATGAGTTCTATTTCACCTTCTACGGCTTCCATGTTGCTCTGGATCAGGCTGTTTGATCCTTCTTTGGAATGGCCTGCGGGATACTGCTGCGCGCAGTATCCCGTTTTCCAGCTTTTATTTGCTTTTTTGTGCCATTTACGGTACAATGAATACCTACTACGAACTGATGGAGGTACCATGCAGAAAACCATGCTGCAAAACCAAAAGCCCGTGATCCGCTCCTACTGGTTGGTGGGGGCGTGCATAGCCATAGGCTTCATTGCCTCTATCTGTATCGGCAATTACCCCATTTCGGTACGGGAGATCTTTTCCATCCTTACTGGCGGAGAAGTCAGCGCCATGACCCACAAGGTCTTTTTTACGCTGCGGCTGCCCCGCACCTGCATGGGTGTGATGGCGGGCGCGGGACTGGGCGTTGCCGGCTCCGTTTATCAGATGATCTTTCGCAATCCGTTGGCGTCCCCCGATATCATCGGTGTTTCCAGCGGTGCCAATCTGGGCGCTGCCATTGCCATCGTCAGTGTCGGTATAGGCGTGAGCGGCATTGCGTTGGGCGCCTTCGCAGGCGGACTGCTTGCCGTAGCCTTTGTGATGCTGCTGGTGCGGGCGACCCGTGCCAATACCACCGCCACCTATGTGCTGGCGGGCATTGTCATCTCGGCGGTCGCCAAGTCGGTCATTATGCTGCTGAAGTACTACGCTGACAGCGAATCCAACCTGGCTGCCATTGAATATTGGACAATGGGTTCCTTTGCGGGTGTCACAGCCTCCAAGGTGCTTTCCATCCTGCCGCTTTGGCTGATTGGTTTTGTGGGGTTGTTTTTGCTGCACCGTCAGGTGGGGCTGCTCTCCCTGAATGAAGAGGAATGCCGAACACTGGGGGTGCGGCTGTATCGGGTAAGGCTGACGGTGCTTACCCTTTCCACCCTGCTGGTCGCCTCTATTGTCAGCATTACGGGGCTGATCTCCTTTATCGGGCTCATCGCCCCACACATCGCCCGCATGATGATAAAACGGGAAAATACCGATACTATGGTGCTTTCCGCCATGGTGGGCGCTGCTGTGATGCTGGTGGCAGATATTTTGGCCCGCAGCCTGTATGCCGGCGGACTGCCCATCAGTATCCTTACTACCATTATTGGTGTCCCGGTGCTGGTGTACTTTATGTGTAAGCGCAAGGAGGGCAAGGTATGAGCACATTGCTTTCTTTGCGGAATATCCATACTGGATATGGCAGCAGGGAAATTGTACGCGGTGCTTCCCTTGCGGTAGAAGGCGGGGAATTCTGCGCGCTGCTGGGACTGAACGGCTGCGGCAAGACCACCCTGCTGCGCGCTGCCTGCGGTCTGCTGCCGATGAAAGAGGGCCGCTGTATGGTGGGGGAGACCGAAACCACCCATCTGGACGAAAAAAGCCGCGCCCGCCTGATGAGCTATATCCCACAGCGCGGCAGTCCCATTATGGGTAAAACCGTGCTGGAGGTCGTGCTGATGGGATTCAACGCCCGGCTGCGCCTTTTGGATTCCCCTGGGGAAGCACACCGCCGGATTGCCATGGAGCACCTGACCCATTTGGGACTGGCAGAGCTGGCAGGGCGGGACTATGCCACTTTAAGCGAGGGGCAGAAGCAGCTGGTGATTCTGGCGCGCGCCCTTTCGCAGGATACGCCGGTGATGCTGATGGACGAACCGGACAGCGCACTGGATTTTGTCAACCGGCACATGGTGTTGGGGAAAATAAGAGAGGTACTGCATGAGCGGCAGCAGGCGGGGCTTATCACCCTGCATGACCCCAACTTTGCCCTAAGCTACTGCGACCGCCTGCTATTGATGCAAAACGGCACTATAGTGACCGAAATTGATATGAGAAACACTAACCGCGCAGCGATAGAAGCGGCACTTGGCAAAATATACGGGGAAATAGCTGTGTTGGAATATAAAGACCGTTATATCATGACCAGGCGATGAAAACCCAATAAATACTTGAAGCGGGAGGGTACCTTATGGGTGTCCTCCCGCTTCGACACAGAATACAGCATCACGAAAAGTCACCTGACCACAAAATTCTAAAAACACCTTGAGAGAAAAGCGTCTATCTGTTATAATTTTGTATTATAGTCTGGTGAAATCCCATAAATCCAAATGAGGAAATGGTGTAAAAATGGCATAAGCCAAAAACATAAAACCGCAAAACCCCATAAAACAAAGACTTTTTAAGGAGATGTAGAGATATATGAAATTAGGTATCGTCGGCTTGCCGAATGTTGGCAAGAGCACTATATTCAACGCCCTGACCGGCGGCAGCGCCGGAGCAGCCAACTATCCCTTCTGCACCATCGAGCCGAATGTGGGCATCGTGCCGGTGCCAGATCCCCGGCTGGATAAGCTATGCGAGATGTACTCCCCCGATAAGGTGACCCCGGCGGTCATCGAGTTTGTGGATATCGCAGGGCTGGTGAAGGGAGCCTCCCAGGGCGAGGGCCTGGGCAACAAGTTCCTTTCCCATATTCGCGAGGTGGATGCCATCATCCATGTGGTGCGCTGCTTTAATGACGGCGAGATTGTGCATGTGAGCGGCGAGATTGGCCCGGCGCGAGATATTGAGACCATCAACCTGGAATTGGTGCTTTCCGACATTGACCTGGTGGAACGGCGGATCGACCGCTGCAAAAAGGCTGCCAAGGGCGGCGATAAAAAGCCGCTGGCCGAGGCAGCGCTCTTTGAACGGCTGAACGAGTGGCTGGGTGAGGGAAAATCCGCCCGGAACTTCCCCTGCACCGAGGAAGAAAAAGAGCTCATCGCCGATTGCCCGCTGCTTTCCAATAAGCCTGTCATCTATGTGGCGAACCTCAGCGAGGCGGATTTTGCAGGTGACCTGAACGAGAACCCGCTTTACCGGCAGGTGCTGGAGATAGCCGAAGCGGAGGGCAGCCGTGTGGTGCCCATCTGCGGCAAGATCGAGGAGGAGCTTTCCCAAATGGAACCGGAGGACCGGCAGATGTTCCTGGAGGAGCTGGGATTGCATCAATCCGGTTTGGACCGGCTGGTGACCGCCGGCTACGATCTGCTGGGGCTCATCAGCTTCCTGACCGCAGGCAAACCGGAAGTACGGGCCTGGACCATCACCAAAGGCACCAAAGCACCGCAGGCGGCGGGTAAGATCCACAGTGACTTTGAACGCGGGTTCATTCGGGCGGAGGTTGTCCCCTACGAAACACTGATCGAGTGTGGTTCCCTGCAGGCAGCCAAGGAGAAGGGGCTCATCCGCAGCGAGGGTAAGGAATATGTGATGCAGGACGGCGATGTGGTGCTGTTCCGCTTTAATGTTTGAGTAAGCACTGGCGCTCGCCCTCTTTTACGGGGAGGGCGCCGGTTTTTATGGGCAGGAAAATGAGCGCGGAATGCCCGCAGGCGTCCCGGTGCGGTCGGGGCCGGCGGCGAAACCTGCCCACGAACGCATAATCAGGACCTGCTGAAATGTAAGTAGAAAGGGGGCGGCGCCTGTGCCACAGGATAAGCGATACCGCAGCGGAAGCACTGCCGCCGGTGGCGGGATGCTGGTGCTGTGGCTGGCCATGCGGGCTAACGCGTGGCTGCGGCAGGAGTGTCTATCCCTGCTGCCGGAAACTGCCGCGGAAGGAATGGGGCTGGTTCTGCAATTCCTCATGCTGGGAATTCCACTGGCGGTAACCATAGGGCTGCTGCGACGCCCTGCCGCCCAGCTATGCCCACTGCGAAAAGGACAAAACGGCAGCCTATGGCTGGTACCTGCAGGGTTGGTGATATTACTGGGAGCAAACCTTCTCACCCAGCTGCTGCAAAGCCTGCTGACCGAAGCCGGAATGCCCACCCCCGCGCCGCTGCCAGAAGAACCCCCAGCGATCATTTTTTCGGTGATTGGTTCCATTCTACTGCCAGCGGTGATGGAGGAACTGCTGTTCCGCGGGGCGGTGCTGTATGCACTACGCCCGGCCGGGGAAAAGCTGGCGATATGGCTCTCCGCGTTGCTGTTTATGGGGGCGCACGGCAGCCTTTCCCAATGGCTGCCCGCGCTGGCGGCCGGGCTGGTACTGGGAACGGTGACATTTTACGCTGGGACACTGCGCTGGGCCATTCTGATCCACCTGTGCAATAATATCATCGCGTGGGTGACCACTTATTTTCCCTCACCACTCACAGCCATTCTACTGCCGGTTGGACTACTGATTTTGGGTGGCATTGCGCTGCTCCGTCTGCGCAGGATGCCCCGATGGGCTCCGATGCGTGGGAACCCCCGGTTGGGGGTATCGGTACCGCTGGTGTTGGCGCTGCTATTGCTGCTGGGGAACGCGCTGTTCCCTACTGTTTAGATTTGTGCGGAGAGCCGGGCGGGCCCCACAGGGTCCCATGTGCTCTCTCCCCAATAAATCCTGTTGAAGGGAGCCAAAGGATGGATCACGAAAGGTATATGCGCCTGGCCCTGATAGAGGCCCAAAAAGCCGCCGTTGCCGGAGAGATCCCAGTAGGCGCGGTGGTGGTGTGTGGAGACACAGTACTGGCCGCCGCCTGCAATGACCGGGAAGCGACCCATTCCCCGCTGGGGCATGCCGAGGTGCGCGCCATAGAGATGGCCTGCCAAGTTCGCGGGGATTGGCGGCTGGATGACTGCACCCTGTATGTTACACTGGAACCATGTCCCATGTGCAGCGGCGTAATCCTGAATGCGAGAGTGGGACAGGTAGTGTATGGCACTGCTGATCCGCAATATGGCTGTCTTGGCTCCCGGCTGAATCTTGCACACCTTGACCTGGGGGCCGCTCCCCGGTTGACCACCGGCATACTGGCGGAGGAATGCTCCGCGCTGCTTTCGGATTTTTTCCGCGGGCAGCGGCAGGGATAAGGAGGAACCATGCTGTATCACGCTTCGCCCATTGGGGGACTGACTGAGCTGCGGCCACACATTTCCAACCATGGCATTCCATTGCTGTACTTTTCGCAAAAGCGGGAGAATACTCTTGTTTATCTTTCCAATGCCGTGGAAAAGCACTGCCGGGAAACCGGCTTTGCATATGACGGCCCATGGAAAAAGTGGGGCCCCTATGGTTTCACCGACGATGGTCGCCAAAAGTTGGAGGAATACTACCCAAACGCATTGGAAGAAACCTATCGAGGCGTTTCCGGGTACATCTACACGGTGGAAAAGGTGACTAGACGAGGGCACCCTGTTCACATTCCCGATACAATAACCTCCCGCGGGGCGGTGGAGGTGACAGGCTGTGAGTTTATCCCGGATGCGTGGGAAGCCATTTTGCAGGCGGAGCAAGAGGGACTGCTGGTGCTGCGCCGCTACGAGGAAATGACCGAAAAAGAAGCGGACTGGCTCCGGCGGACGGTACGGGAGGAGTACCGCCAGGCGGAGGATCACCCGGAATACCGACACTTCCTGCGGGATAAGTTCGGTATTGACCCGGAAAGCTTATAATGTAAAACAAAAGCACACCTTACCCCTTGGTGGGGCGGGTGTGCTTTTCATTTTGCGCTTTGTTCAGCGGGAGAGAACGGGCCGCAGGCCGCCCGATGCTTCGGTTTGCAGAAACCCACAAAGCTCCACCATCAATCTGGGATGGTGGGCACGGCTTCCGGCGGAATGGGACAGGTGTAGCCCTCCGCGGTGCGCCCCGCAAATTCCGCTTTGGCAGCGGAAAGCAGTTCCGGCTGCTCCAGCAGGTCAATGGCCGCGGCACACAGCACTTTACCAGCGGTGACTGCCGCCTTGTGCCCGATGGATGTCTTGCCGCAAGAAACATTCTGCCAGCTGTGGCCGGGGCAACCATTAGGCCAAGACGCCACATGCAGCTGCGCCGTTGGGCACTGCCAACTGACATCGCCCACATCGGTGGAACCGGGGCAAAACGCCTTTCCGGTGAAAAGCGGAAGCAGCACATCGTTCATAGCTGTACCGGGCAGGAGCGTTTTTACCTGGGCGGCATAATCGGCATTTTCGCTGCCGCTGCCCGGGATATGATCGCCGGCATCATAGGTAGCGGCAAGCTCTGTAGCAAAGGCCATTTCCTCTGGGGTATGTTGGGACACGCCCACTTCGGCAAAGTTCTGGTGCAGCAACGCCTCCAGCACATGGTTGGGGATAGTCTCCGCCACACCATCGATAAACTTCCGCTCACAAGTGGTGCCGGTCATCAGGGCAGCTCCGGCGGCGATATCATCCACCCGTTTTTGCAGCTCCACCGCCTTTTTTACCTGCGGGGAGCGCACCATATACAGCACCGACGCTTTGGACTGCACCACATTGGGGCTGCAGCCGCCACCATCGGTCACAGCATAGTGGATACGGGCCTGCGGCTCCATGTGCTCCCGCAGGAACTGCACCCCCACATTCATTAGTGTTACCGCATCCAAGGCACTGCGGCCCAGCTCTGGGTTTCCGGCGGCGTGGGCCGCCACCCCACGGAAAATATACTGCACCTGAATGCAGGCATTGCTGGAACCGGTAGCTGCCTCGTTGCAGTCATCCGGGTGCCAGGTCAGGGCAGCATCCAGCCCATACCACAGTTTTTCCCGTGCCATAAATGCCTTTGCAGCGCCGCCTTCCTCGCCGGGGCAGCCATACAGCACCACTGTACCGGGGGCACCGCTCTGCTGTAAATAGTGTTTGATACCCAGTGCCGCCGCCAAAGCGCCAGCCCCCAGCAGGTTATGTCCGCAGCCATGGCCGGTCCCACCGGGGGCCAACTCCTGCTTTTGGGTGCTGCCGCCCTGCTGAGACAGTCCGGAAAGAGCATCATACTCCGCCAAAATGCCAATAATGGGACGCCCGCTGCCGTAGCTGGCCGCAAAGGCGGTGGGAATGCCGCAAACTCCCTCCTCCACAGCAAAGCCAAGCTCCTTCAGCACCTTGCAGTACAGAGCAGCGGACTGCACCTCCTGCAAGGAAAGCTCGGCATATTCCCAAATCTGATCGGCAATGGAAGCGATGCGTTCTTTATTTCCTTCTATGGCGTTCAACGCCGCCTTTTTTAGCTTTTCCATATTATCACAGCACCTTCTTGAGGAAATTCTGCAGCCGGGGGCTCTGCGGATTGGTAAAGATGACTTCCGGGGTCCCCTGTTCGCCCAGCTTGCCCTCTTCCATAAACAGCACGCGGCTGGCGACCTCGCGGGCAAAGGCCATCTCGTGGGTGACAATGACCATTGTCATCCCCTCATGGGCCAGCTCCCGCATAACTTCCAGCACTTCTCCCACCATTTCGGGGTCAAGGGCGGAGGTGGGTTCATCAAACAGCATCACTTCCGGTTCCATGGCCAGTGCCCGCACAATGGCTACACGCTGCTTCTGCCCGCCGGAGAGCTGCGCCGGATAGTCATTGGCACGGTCGGCCAGGCCAACCCGGCCCAGCAGAGTCATGGCCTTTTGTTCCGCTTCGGCCTTGGGCATTTTTTTGATGCGGATAGGAGCCATGGTGAGATTCTCCAGCACCGTTTTGTGCGGAAACAGATTAAAATGCTGGAACACCATGCCCATCTTTTGCCGGTGGCGGGGCAGATCTACCTTTTTGCCGGTGATCTCCACACCATCCACCTTGATGGAGCCGGAGGTAGGCACCTCCAACAGGTTAAGACTGCGCAGGAAGGTGCTTTTGCCGCCGCCGGAGGGACCGATGACCGCAATGACATCGCCCCGGCAGATATCTACCGTAACGCCGTCCAATGCGTGAACAGCACCGTTATTGTAGTATTTCTTCAGGTCTGTGACCTCGATGATCTTCTGCGCCATTTACGCCATCGCTCCTTCCCGCTTTAATTTGCGCCGCCGCACCGTACCGCTTTGCCGGTCACTGCGCTGCATCTTGTGCTCAAAATGCCCAAACAGCTTGCTGAGGGCAAAGGTCATGATGAAGTAGATGATACCGGTGATAACCAGCGGCTCGATGGGCAGGTAGGTAGCACCCCGGATTTGGAGATACTGGGTCATCAGGTCGCCAATGAAGAAGGTGGAGGCCAGCGAGGTATCCTTGATGATCATGATGAACTCATTACCCAAGGCTGGCAAAATGTTCTTGACCGCCTGCGGCATGATGACGAACCACATAGCTCCCCGCTCACCAAAGCCCAGACTGAGGGCAGCCTCCCGCTGGCCAGGATCAACCGCCTGGATACCGGAACGGATGACCTCCGAAACATAGGCAGCGCTATTGCAGATGAGGGCAATGGCAATGCACAGGAACTTCTGTTTATTGAGAGCAGGGATCAGCATTGGCAGCCCGAAGTAGAAGAAATACAGCTGCAGCAGCATGGGGGTACCGCGGATCACCTCGATATAGATGGTGGAAAGCCAGCGCAGCGGCGCTACCTTGGACATTTTCATGAGGGCCAGCAGCGAAGCAAACACCACACCGCCCAGCACTGTAATGGCGGAAAGCAGCAGTGTGTAGCTGACGCCATCGATGAGATACTTATCCCAGTATTTGAGGAAGATGGCTGCCATCTTCTCAAAATCGCAAAATTTAGCTCCTGTCATATGGTCATTCTCCCTTTAGCGCGTGTGCCGGAGCCACAAGGCTCCGGCAGTCAGTCAGCGGTTTTTACTTTGCTGGGTGGATCATTCCAGCGTCAGTTCCTTGGCGTTCTCGCTTTTACCCAGCTCGACAGCTGCATCGTACCAGGTGCCGTACAGGCCATTTTCATAGGCCTTGGCCAGCGCGGCATTGACAGCTTCCAACAGCTCGGTCTCGCCCTTGGTGATGAGGATAACATTGGCCTCGTACTCGGCCTTTACTTCAAACTGGAATTCACAGATGACGAGATCGGGGTTGGCATCGATGATCATATCGGCATTGCCCTTGGCGACCGCCAGTGCTTCGATGTTGCCAGCTTTCAGTTCCATGACGCCCACAGCAAGGTCACCGATGGTGATGGGGTTGGCATCGGGGATCTGCTCAGTCAAAAGCTGCATCTGCAGGGAGGCATTCTGTGCGCCGACATCCTGCCCTGCAAAGTCCTCCACCTTGGTATACTTGGCGGCGTCCTCCGCCTTGATAAGCAGCACCTGCTCGGTTTCGTTATCGCCGGCATAGTAGTAATCGGAGATCTCGTAGTTCTCAGCTCTGGTCTCGGTCCAGCTATAACCGGAAATGGACATGGGAACGGAGGAGGTGTAAATGGCAGCCTGGCTGGCTTCAAAGCTCATCGGCTCGATGACGAGGGAAACGCCCAGTTCCTCAGCAATGAACTTGGCAAGGGAGACATCAAAGCCAACATACTGCTCCTGGCCACTCTTACTGGAGTCCACAAATTCCATCGGGGAGAAATCGGGGCTGAGCGCTACATGCAGCTCACCCTCTCCTTTGATTTTTTCCAGTGCGTTAGCATAGGTGGGCACGGTGTTGCCACCGTCATTGCCGCCATTGTTCGCGGCGGGGGCATCATTGCTGCCGCAGGCAGCCAGGGCCAGCACCATCATCAGGGCCATCAGCATCGTTATCAGTTTTTTCATGTTCGTTTCCATCCTTTCTTGATTCTCTCCCGTGCGGGAGCCTTTTGGGTTGATTGGTTTTCGCCGGGAGGAGTGTCTCTCGTTGATATTGCATACTTTATCACTAAATATTCATTATGTCAAGCGATTTTCTGAATATTTATTCGCAAATATTCAAGTTTAGTGAATAATCATACAATGTTGCATGTCGGGACACAGGTTCTGTGCGTTTTGTCGTAAAAAATACGCTGCCCCAGGCCTTTCGGCTAAGAGCAGCGTATCTTTTATATCTGGAGAGAGGGAATGTCAGTGCTTCTTCAGCGCTTCATAAATACCGGCCGATTCCAGCTTGGGGCGCAGCAGCGCTGCCAGCAGATTGGAAACCACAATGGCAAATACAGCATTGATGCCGCCGGTGAGCATCTTGGGGACAGTGGCGATGAACGCCGCGGAAAAGACGCTGCCGCCCAGGCACAGCACGATAATGCTCTTGCCAATGTAGAGGAGCCAGTAACTCACGGCGCCGCAGATGGCAGCGACCCAGTTGCGGGCTTTATTTTTGCCGGCTGCACCGCCTGCGTGGGCTATGCCGCCGCAGATGGCACCCATGGCAAAGAAAAAGATAAAGGTGAGCCACGCGCCGGCGGCCCATTCGGGATAGGTCAAATCGAACAGGGCGGAACCAATACCTGCCGCCAGGCCGCCGGTCCAGCCGCCAAACAGCAGCCCGGTCAGCAGGCAGATAGCATTGGCAGCCTTGAGCTGTGTGGTGCCGGTGGGGGTGGGAATACGAATACCCAGGAACATGGTGCAGACAAATACCATAGCGGCCATCAGGCCAATGATAACGATACGGTACAGGGTAAAACGGGAATTTTTCATAGGGTAAGCTCTCTTCCTCTCGGGGGATTCCTCGGCTTACAGCGTGCGGTAGCCTCGCGGCAGTTCCTTTTGGGTCAGCCAGCCCAGCGTGCGCTCCAGCATTACGCCCTCACGGGAATCAGCACCGTAGCCAAAGGTTGTTTTTACGGTGATCTCCACATACCTCGTTGCCCGGTCCATCGCCATGGCAGGGCTGTCCCCCTGCATCAGGCCAGCAGTCAGCACTGCGGCAAACAAATCGCCCGTGCCGGGATAGCGCACCGGCAGGTATTCGCTTACCGATTTCCAGTAGCCGCCGCGTTCCCGGTCATAGCATAAGTTGGCGTACTCCCCAGTGGTAAGCGCAGCCCCGGTAATGACCACAACATCCGGTCCCTGGGCCGAAAGCCGTGCCAGCAGGCTGCGGGCCTGCCCCAGCGAAAGGGGGGCCGTGTTCGGCTCCTCACCCAGCAGCAGCGCTGCTTCGGTCAGGTTGGGGGTAATAACATCGGCATGGGTGGACAACTCCCGGATACCCTGTACCAGTTCCGGCGTAAAGCCATGGTACAGCTTGCCGTGATCGCCCATTACAGGGTCCACCACCTTCATGGCCGTGGGCCATTCCGCAAAGAGCCCCTGGCACAGCGCGACCTGCGCCACCGAGCCCAAATAGCCGGTATAGACGCACTCCATAGGCAGGCCCAGTGTACGGTAATGCGCCAGCGCTTCGGTTAGGTAGTCGGTTAGGTCGCGGCGGGCCGGGGTACCAAGGCCCCCGGTGTGAGTGGATAATACCGCGGTCGGTAAAGGGCATACCTGCACTCCCATCACCGACATGGCCGGCAAAATAACGGAAAGAGAGCAGCGGCCCAGGCCGGAAAGATCGTGCACAGCAGCACAGCGGGCAGGACGGTCGGTTCGGTTCATGGATGATCTCCTTTTGTGATTCAATCATATTCCGTCAGCGGGTAAAACGCAAAGCAAAAGCACCCCGCAGGGATCTTTTCATTTTTGGGCAAAATATAATATGATAATAATCTTCCTCCACATAAAATACAACATCTTAGCCATAGAATTTTGGCTGGATTGAGTTGAACTTTTTGTGCTTAGCGTCAATTATAATATTTTATTTTGCAAAAACGCCTCTTGTATTGTGCAAAATGTAGAACCTGCATTTCCAAACATTACAGCGGGTAGCCGCCCTGGCCTGGTGCAAACTAACCACGCAGACAATGAAAAGAGAGAAAAAGTTCTGCCGGAAAGGGTTATGAAGTATGCACTCCACAAGCAAAGTACCTGCCGCCATGACCGGCATCGCTATGGCGGCCGCCGCAGCCGGCACCGTAGCCTATGTGATGAACCACACCACCCCGGCACAGCGCCGGCGGGCCATTCGCCGCACCGCCAGCCACATGGGTGTGGCACTGGACCACATGGCTGATACCGTGTGCCGCACCATGATGGGATAGCCTCCCACCCAAACCAAAGGAGCCGTCCCCTTTTACCGGGCAGCTCCTTTGGTGATACATATTAGCAGGGCCTGATTTAATCTTTTTCCAGCCGCAGGGCCGCCACCGTAATATCGTCCGGTTTTGACTCTCGGCAGCGCAGGCGGGCTGCTTCCGCAATGCGGCGACACAGCTCGGTGGGATCTTCTCCTTCCCAGGCAGCCAGCTGCTCCTCCACCCAGGGTTCCTCAGTGGGGACACCGTCACTCACCATCAGGATGAGATCTCCCTCGCGCAGGTCAAAGCGCCGTTCCACCGGCTCCACGCCATCCAATATTCCAGCTGGCAGGCTGGTGGCTTCCAGCCGGATGGCGCGCCCCTGCCGCCGCAAAAAGGTGGGGGCCGCCCCGGCCTTGTAAAATACGGCCGTGCCGGTATAGCAATCTACTACCGCGGTATCCAGCGTTGCCAGCGATTCCCGACCGCCCTTTACCATCAGGGCGCTGTTTACCAGGCGCAGGGCGCTGCCGCAGGGGATACCCGCCTCCAACAACCGCCCCACCAGGTTGCACAGCATCGCGCTATCCAATGCGGCGGGGGCACCGGTGCCCATGCCATCGGAAAGAATGAGCGCCTGTATGCCCTCTTCTCCTTTTACCAGCCGCAGCGTATCGCCGCAGGTACCGTTTTCCTCCGCGGGGAGCTGAACCTGCCATTGGCCCAGTGTGTAGCAGGGCTTTTCACGGTAGGTCAGCAGCAGGGTACCATTCTGCTGGCTACGGGACGGTCCGGCCATTTCCAGCCCCGCTTCCGCCGTGATGATCTTCCGCAGTTTTTCGGCATCCACCCGCTGCAACAGTGCCGCCGGGAATGCCAGTCGCACCGTCAGATGACCGGAAGCCGTTGTCCAGCACAACACCTCCCGCAGCTCTCGCTCCGCCGCCAGCAGGGCTTCCGTAATGCGCTGCGTCAATCCCTCCCCGCATGGGGCGATCCCACAAGAGCGCTCCGAAAGGCCGGTCAGCGTCCCCGCCAGTCCATCAAACTGATCAGTGACGATGCTGCGTACCCGTGCTGTATGCACTCGCTGCTCCTCTCGGGAAAGATAGCCCGCATACTCCTTTTCCAAGGCGGCGGCCAGGCGTTCCCGGCTGGGACAGCGGTCATTTAGTCCTACCAAGGTTTCCGCCGGGATGTGATTCTCCCTCCGGTAGGCCGAGAGGCCGCGGCCCAGCGCTTCCACCGTATCGCCATAGTGCTGCTGCCAGCAGGTCATCTGGTACAGGCATCCCTTGCAGTACCGGTTGGCCAACCGGTCAAAAAGCATTTCCGGGTTTTCGGCTGCACTTTTTTGCAGATGCCCAGCCACCTCCCGGGTGGTAGAAGAAACCTCCCGCAGCGCGGTGGCTGCGGCCTCCAATCGATTGCTCAGAATCAATGGTGCAATCTTCTGCTCCCTCCCAGGAGCGATAAGTTGACCCGCCCGGCGCGGCACTGCCGCCGGCAGCAGCCAAAAGATTCCCGCCGCCAGCAGAACCTCCAAAAAGCCGGTGATACTGCGGGAAGCCAACATGGCAAAAAAGCCGTAGCTGATGGCAAGCGCCAGCACACTGCCCAGTCGCCCCAGCGGCGCAAACAGCCCACACAGCAGCCCTCCAACCGAAAAGCAGGTGATGGAAAGGGTAAATTCACCGGTGGAGAAGCCTACTACCAGCCCGCAGATCACCCCGATGAGTGCCCCGGCGCGGCTGCCTGCCCCTGCCGCCGCAATAAGCAGCAGCACGGAGGCCGCCACCCGTCCCAGCGATACTCCGGAAACGCTGATGCTGCACAGGCCCATCAAGCACAGTGCCGCCGCTACTGCCAATGAAGCCGTAAGAGTGCGCTCCTGCGGGGTTTTACGGTCAGGTTCCAGCAATGCCAATCCCCTTTGCAGAAAGGCTGCCGCAGCACCGGCCATCAGCAGGGATGTCATCCACAGCAGCACATCATACACCAGTGGGTGGCGGTATGCCCCGGGCAGGATGACCACCGCAGTCAAACCAATAAGCACCCCAATGACATTCTGCCAAGGGAGGGCCTTATGGGTAATAATCGCCAGCAGCTGACGCAAACCCACCGCCAGCAGCGCCGCCAGTGGGTATTGCCACGCCGCCGGGGAATCTGCCATCAGCAGGTAGCCCAGCGCCACCCCCAGAAGTGCCGGCACGGTCATTCTGCGGGGGGCCGCTGCCGCATAGGCCACCCCAAATGGTGCCACTTCCCCAGTAATGTGCCCCATGGCTGTCATCGTCCCGCCCAGGAAAGCAGCCCCGCCCGTTAAAAGGCGGTCATCATTCTGTAGGGTATTCCATATCCTGCGTGGCCAGGAAAGCCCGCTTACTTCCGTCATGTGATCCATCATTGTATTTTACACTTCCTTTGGGGTAAAATAGTTGTCCGCTATTATCTTACCCCCTGCTCCACGCCGTATTTTGCCGCAGGCTGGTGTCGCATTCGGACTGCTTTATGGACAAACCGGCGTATTCCCGCAAAGCACTATGGCACAGCTGCAGCCCACAGCCATTATGGGGTGGCAGGCGGGCTATGCGCTGTACCCTCCCTGCAAATAGCAAAAGGCCCCGCCGAAGGCGGGGCCTTTTCATCCATCACTTTCCGTTTTTGCGGTCCTTATGGTCACGCAGGATCTGCAGTACATTGGCTGCGATCAGCAGCGCCAGCGTCACCGCCAGCGGCCAGCTGTTTCCAGGATGGTGCACCAGGCAGATCGCCACGATCACCGCCGCCAGGATACAACAAATCGTTTCCGCCCGGACCAGGGGCATTTGTTTCTTCGGCAACATTATTCTGTCGCCTCCTCCATATTTGGCTTTTCTTCCGGTTCGGCAGGCAGCAGTCCCAGGCGGCGCTGGGCATGACGCAGCAATCGCTTGTCATTGGCAAAGGAGACCAAATCGGCAGCGCGGGAAAGTGGCGCCCACATGATCTCACTGATCTCCTCCTCCTGCCGAATCAGTTTTTCCTGCTCGGTGGTGCCCAGGAAATACACCACTTGCTTTTTTACCCCGGGCTTCGGGGAATATTCCACACTCTCCCGGAATCCATCCATCAGTTTAATGCCGGTCAAACCGGTTTCCTCCCGCACCTCGCGCAGGGCGGTCTGGCGTTCGCTTTCGCCGGCCTCCACATGGCCCTTGGGGAAAGACCAGTGCCCACCAAAGCGGTGGCGCAGCAGCACTACATACAGTTCGTCCTCCTGCTGGCGCAGCACCAGCACACCGCAGGATTTTTCTCGTTTCATCATATTCTATATACTTCCTTACTGCGCCCGCCGGGGGCGCTAAAATGGGACAGAGCACCACAGCTGCTCCGGTGCCCTCGGCACAAATATGAGTAGATTATAACACTTTACCACCGGCGTGGGAAGTCCCCCACCCAAACTTTTTCCGTTGACAAAATCTCTCCTAACGGGTAGAATGATGGTTGCAAACAATGTTTCCGTAGCTCAGCTGGATAGAGCGACCGCCTCCTAAGCGGCAGATTGTTCGATTCCTTCGAGCAGTAAAAATTGCATAAATCTTAAAAATGTCTCAGTAGCTCAGCTGGATAGAGCACACGCCTCCTAAGCGTGGGGTCGGAGGTTCAAATCCTCTCTGGGACGCCAGAAAGCACCGCTGCAAGCCTTTTTTCGGGGTTTGCAGCGTTTTTTTGTTCCTCCTTCTCCCGGTAAATTTGCTTCTGTTACCGGGAGATTTTTATACGCCGCATGATGTATATTTGCTAATT
>CALERQ010000213.1 GCA_937907305.1 uncultured Clostridia bacterium
AATCTGTCCCCCTTGACCCGCTTTTGCCTCCTTTTGGCGGTGCAAAAGGAGGCCCACGCCGGGCAGGCGTGCAGGTTATGCCTTTGTAAAAGGCTCCGCGACGCCGACAGGCGACTGCAATCCATCGGCAGGAAATGTCCTACCAATTACATTATATCCCGGTTGCACCCCGCATAAAAATGTGGTATGATAAGCTGTATTATTCCGCTGTTTTGGAAAGGGGTTTTTTCCTGATGTCAAGCCCAAAATTGACCGTTGCCGTTCTGTTCGGCGGCGCTTCCACCGAACACGATGTTTCCCAGCTCTCCGTCTCCTCCGTTCTGCGGGAGCTGGACTGCGATAAATACGAGATCCTGCCGGTCGGCATCACCCGCTCCGGGGAGTGGTTCCTCTACACCGGGGAGCTTTCGCTCATTACCGATGGCCGCTGGGAACAAAGCGATGCCCGGATTCCCTGCCTGCTTTCCCCTGTGCCCGCCCACCACGGGCTGTTGGTACAGAAGGCCGATGGCTGGCAGCCGCTGCGGGTCGATCTGGTCTTCCCGGTGCTGCACGGCATGAATGGCGAGGACGGCACCCTGCAGGGCCTGTTGGAGCTGGCCCGGCTGCCCTATGTGGGCTGTGGGGTGACCGGCAGCGCCAACTGCATGGATAAAGACATCGCCAAGCGGCTGTTTGCCGCGGCCGGCATTCCCACCGCCCGGGGCTTTACCGTTTACCGGGGAGAGGTTCCCTCCCCCGCCGAACTGGCCGCCAAAGTGGAAACCGAGCTGGGCTGGCCGGTCTTTGTCAAGCCGGTGGATCTGGGGTCCTCGGTGGGCGTCAGCCGGGCCTGCGATGCCGAAGAGCTGGCCGCCGCCATGGAGGAAGCCCTCCGCTACGACTGCAAAGTTCTGGTGGAGGAAGCCATTACCGGGGCGGAGGTGGAATGCGCCGTGATGGGCAACCACCACAACGCTGTGGCAAGCGATGTGATCGGCGAGATCGTTCCCCTGCGGGAGATGTACGATTACGAGGGCAAGTACCTGGATGGTTCCACCCAGCTGTATATCCCGGCCCGTATTCCGGAAGCGCAGACTGAGCTGATCCGCCAAACGGCAGTGGCGGCCTACCGCGCTTTGGATTGCCGCGGTCTTTCCCGGGTGGATTTCTTTGCCCTGCCGGATGGCACCATTCGTCTGAATGAGATCAATACCCTGCCGGGCTTCACCAATATCAGCATGTTCCCCAAGCTGTTTATGGCCAGCGGCTACACCTATCCCCAGCTGCTGGACCGTTTGATCGAGCTGGCGCTGGAGCCCCGCTGAGGGAACATAATCCCCAGTAAAATTCCCATTTATCACTGGGAAAAAGTGCGGCTTTGCCGGCCATGCGGCGGCGGAGCCGTGGCGCGGACGAGGGCTGCCCGGAGCGAAGCGGAGGGTCGGCCCGAGGCGGAGCGAAACGGCGACGCCGCATCTGCCCGCCGTCCCTTTTCTCCAAGCTTCTGCCGGAGCCCGGCCCATTCGGCGGGCCCGCTCCACTTGATATCGGACTGACCCGCCGCTGCGCTTTGGGCAGTCCTCCCCCGTTTTGCGGGCCCGCCGCAAAACCCCAACCAAACTCTCATCTTCCCCAGAAAGGAGGCGCCGCCCATGGATCCCAGAGCCATCGGCATTTTTGATTCCGGTATTGGCGGACTGATGGCGGTGCGGATGCTGCGGCATCTGCTGCCGGGCGAGCCCATCCTCTACCTGGGAGATACCGCCCGGATGCCCTATGGCGACCGCCCGGCCGGGGAGATCGGCCGGCTGACCGGCGAGCTGACCGGCTGGCTGCTGCGGCAGAATGTCAAGGCGCTTATCGCGGCCTGCGGCACCATAAGCTGCAATGCAGGCGAAACGCTGCAACAGCTGCCGGTTCCCTGCTTTGATGTGGTGACGGCCGCTGCCGAGGCGGCGGCCCGCACCACCCGAAACGGAAAAGTGGGCCTGGCGGCCACCAGTGCCACCATCCACAGCGGGCGCTTTGCGGAGGAAATAGAGAAACGGACCGGACAGGCTGTGACCGCCGTGCCCTGTCCCCGGCTGGCGCCCATGATAGAGCACGGGGCCAACCCGTACAACCACCCGGAAATGATTACCGCTGTGGCGGAATACTGCCAGCCCATGCTGCAAAGCGGGGTGGATACCGTGGTGCTGGGCTGCACTCATTATCCCCTCATCGCGGAGCTTTTTGCCCAGATACTGGGGCCGGAAGTGACCCTGATAGACTGCGCGGGCGAAGCGGCCAAATCCGCCGCCAAAGCCCTGAAAGAGCAACATCTGCTGGTGGAGGGGCACAGCCCTGCCGCCGTGGAATACCGCTTTACTGCCCTGCCGCCGCAGGCCGCCCAACAGACGGCCCGCCGCATGCTGGGGGAGGATTTTACCCCGCGGCTGCTGCCGCTGGAGGAGCTGACCGCGTTTTCCGCCGAATAAAGCTTTTCTGTGAAAAATACCGCTGAACCGCTAAATTGAAAAAGGGGGGCTATCCCCATGAAAACAGAACAGGAAAACTGCACCGTCACCGTCCGCGGCATTCAGCGGGTGGAAGGCGACGAGGATGTGGTGGAGCTGGTGACCGGCGGAAGGTTTTCCGCCCACGGCGGTCGCTGGCTGATCCGCTATGAGGAAAGCGACGCCACCGGCTACGGCGGCTGCCACACCTCCCTGCGGTACGACCCCGAAAAGGGGCAGATCATTCTGCTGCGTACCGGGGCGGTGCACTCCCAACTGACGGTAGAGGAGGGCAAGCGCCACCAATGCACCTATGATACCGGCTGCGGCACCATCATCCTGGGGGTGAGCGGCAGCCGCATTGCGGCCGACCTGGACGAGCAGGGCGGCACGCTGGAATTTCACTACTCGCTGGATGTGAACACGGCGCTGGTAAGCGAAAACGATGTTTATGTGGCGGTGTTCCCGCGATAACGGTAAAATTTGCCGAGGGGCAAGGCGGCCCGCAGGGCGTTCCGGCCCTGCCGGAACCGGCGGTCGCAGACCGCCGAAGCCGCCGCAGGCGGCTTGCCCTGCGGGCCGGCTCCCGGCTCCCGCACAAATTCCAAATCGTATATAAACCAATTTCTATACATTAAGGAGAATTGCAACTATGATTTCCCGCTTTGATGAGACCCGCCAGGGCCTTGACCGTGTCGTTCGGGCGGCCTTTGCCGCGGCGGCTGCCAAGGGCCTGCTGCCCGATGCCGAGCCCGCCGCCTATGTGGTGGAGATCCCGGCTGACCCCAAAAACGGCGATTTTTCCACCAATGCCGCCATGGTGAACGCCCGCGCGATGAGATGCGCCCCCCAGAAAATCGCGGCGGCCCTGCTGGAGTGCTTTGATTTTGGCGAGCTGCCGGTGGAGCGCTACGAGATGGCCGGACCCGGCTTCCTGAATTTCTACATGAAGCAGGAATGGTTTGGCGCGCTGGCGGCGGAAGCGCTGGAAAAGGGCGCACAGTACGGCCGCAGCGACTATGGCCAAAACGAAAAGGTGATGGTGGAGTTTGTTTCCGCCAACCCCACCGGCCCCATGCATATGGGCAATGCCCGCGGCGGCGCTATCGGTGACTGCCTGGCCGCGGCGCTGGAATGGAGCGGCCACGATGTGACCCGGGAATTCTATGTGAATGACGCCGGCAACCAGATCAATAAATTCGGGGCGTCCCTTTCGGTGCGGTATCTGCAGCTCTTTGAGGGGGAAGAAAAGCACCCCCTGCCGGAGGATTGCTACCAGGGCATGGATATTGTGGACCATGCCAAAGCCTTTGCCGGGCTGTACGGCGATAAATATGTTGCCGTACCCGAGGAGGAGCGCCGCGCCGCGCTGGTGGACTATGCCCTGCCCCTGAATATCGCCGCGCTGGAGCGGGATCTGGGGCGCTACCGGATCCACTACGATGTGTGGTTCCGGGAAAGTGTGCTGCATGAGCAGGGCAAGGTCACTGCGATCTGCGAAAAGCTGAAGGAAAACGGCTGGGCTTACGAAAAAGAGGGCGCCCTGTGGTACAATAACATCAAGATGATGACCGAAAAAGCGGAAAAAGCCGGCAAGCCGCTTACCGAGGCGGAGATCGCCGAACTGAAGGACGATGTGCTGGTGCGCGCCAACGGCGTGCCCACCTACTTTGCCGCCGATATTGCCTACCACTACAACA
>CALERQ010000214.1 GCA_937907305.1 uncultured Clostridia bacterium
GAGCCGCCGCAGCGGGCGCAGCCCGCTGGTTCCGGCCTTGGCCGGAACGCCTGCGGCCCGAAGTCTGCGGCTTGCGGAAGCTTGCCGAGGAGGGGCCCGGATTTTTAGCGGATGGGCGGTAGGACGAAAACGGAGCTTGAAGGAGCCTGCCCAGGACAGGACTTGGATTTTTAGCGGATGAGTAAGCAGGGGAGAGATTAAGCCCCGCAAAAATAGTGAGTGGGATGCGAAAAGGCGGTTTACAGAAATTCGCCTGGGACAGGGCCTGGATTTTTAGCGGATGAGTAAGCAGGAGGAAGGTTGCGAATCGGTACAAGGTATGAGTGGGACGAGAAAACCGAAGGTTTGCAACTGGGAGTTGACAGATTTGATGGTCGGATTGGTGGTGCGCAACCGGGAAAAACGGTAGGATAACGGCACAGAGGCAGTGAAACGATGCTGCCCGGAAAACACAAGGAGGAAAGAGCTATGATACTGGCGGATAAGATCATTGATTTGAGAAAGAAGGCGGGCTGGTCGCAGGAGGAACTGGCGGAAAAGCTGGCGGTAACGCGACAGTCGGTTTCCAAGTGGGAGGGGGCGCAGTCCATCCCAGATATGGATAAGGTGGTGCAGATGAGCCGCCTTTTTGGGGTAACGACTGACTACCTGCTGAAGGATGAGATAGAGACAGCGGAACCAACTGTGAACGAGGACGACCGGCAGCCGCCGCTGCGCCGTGTGACGATGGGTGAGGCTTCCGATTACCTGGCGCTGCGGCGGGCCGCGGCCCCCAAGATGGCGCTGGCCACGATGCTGTGTGTGTTTTCGCCTATTGCGCTGATCGGGCTGGCGGCGGTGAGCGAGCTTTCGGTTTCGATGTTCCCCATCCGGGAGGATGTGGCGGCCGGCATCGGGCTGTGCGTGCTGCTGGTTCTGGTCGCCATTGCGGTGGTGCTGTTCCTGGACTGCGGGAACAAGGCGAAGGGATATGAATTTTTGGAGAAAGAGCCGTTTGAGACGGAGTACGGCGTGACCGGCATGGTGAAGGAACGGCAGAAGGCCTTTAAGCCGACCTATGATCGGATGAACACCATCGGTACGGTGCTGTGCATTCTTTCGGTGCTGCCGCTGTTCGCAACCATGGCATTTACGGTAGGAGAGGACTTTTTTATGACGATGGCGGTGTGTCTGTTGCTGGCGGTAGTGGGGATCGGCGTGTACTTCTTTGTATACGGCGGGACCATTTACGGTTCGATGGAAAAGCTGTTGGAGGAAGGGGATTACACCCGTCGGGAGAAATCCCAGAAGAATATTACCGGGCCGGTGAGCGTGATCTACTGGCTGGTAGTGACGGCGATCTTTATGATCTATACCTTTGGCCCCAACGGCAATGGACAGCCCAAGTACAGCTGGATCATCTGGGCGGTGGCCGGTGTGCTGTATGCCGCGGTGCTGGCGGGAATCAAGCTGATAAGAAACCGGAAGTAAGGCTGAGCGGATAGGAATGCAAAAGGCGCAGGCGGCCCGCAGGGCCGGCGCCGGAACGGCGCCGTAGGCGGCCGAAGGCCGCCAAAGCCCGCCCGGAGGGCGGGCTGCCCTGCGGGCCGGATCCCGCGGTGGGCAGAAGGCTGTGGGGAAGCGAACACGGCCCAAGCAGACTAAAAAGTGTGGAGGAACCATGAGCAAGTACGATACCCTGTGGGAAAGAATAGCGGAGGCCAAGGAGGACCGGTTGGAGCTTAGCTTTGAGGAAGTAGAGCTGCTGGCCGGGCTGCCGCTGGACCATTCTTTTTTGAACGCCAAGAAGGAACTGACGGCCTATGGCTGGCAGGTGGAAAAGATCCAGCTGAAGGAGTGCCGGGTGCGCTTTGCGCGGATGGAGGCGGGAAAATGAAACGGTACCTGCCCAACCTGCTGACGCTGCTGCGGGCTGCCGGGGCGGTGGGGCTTTTATTCCTCTCGCCGGTGGGGACGGCCTTTTGGGCGGTGTACCTGCTGTGCGGGATCACCGATATGGTGGATGGGCCGCTGGCCCGGCGCTGGCAGGTGCAAAGCCGCGTGGGGGGAACCCTGGACAGCGCGGCCGATCTGCTGTTTATGGTGGTATGTGCCTGGCGGCTTATTCCGTTGTGGCGCCTGCCCCAGTGGATATGGCTGTGGGCAGCGGTGCTGGCGCTGGGGCAGGGGATCCTGCTGCTGGCGGCATGGAAAGCGGGCAAAATGGAGCTGCTGCACCAGGATGCTAACCGCATTTGCGGAATGGGTATCTACATGGCGGCGCCGTTCCTGCAGGGGGAGCGGAGTGCGCTGCTGGCGGTTCTGCTGTGCACCTTAGCTACGGCAGCGGAGCTGGGCATGCTGATAAGCCCCCGGAGCGGAACAGAATAGAATAAGAGCGAAAGCCCGCCCGGAGGGCGGGCTTTTTTGCTGTGCTGACCGGGACGGCGTACAAAAATGAAAAAAGTTTGTTGCAATTTTGCTGTGTGAGCCGTTATAAGAGGTGTAAGAGACTGCCGAGGAAAAATGGATAGATGCCGGGCGGTCGTAATCTGTCGTTTGCGCCAAAGAGAGGGGATGTTCTTGAGGGAAAACGCCGATGGAAATATTTGCGTGGATATGGTATACTGAAAAAAGAAAGGAAAACAGAAAGGAGAAAATATATGACGAAAAAAGAGAGAACCGGACGCCAGATCATCCGCGAGACGCTGCGGATTGCCTGGCTGGTGCAGGCGGGTGCCTACACGCTGATGCAGCGGCTGAATGAATTGCCGCAGGATAAAGCCATCAATATTATGCTGAGCCTGACACTGTGGGCGTTTTGCTTGGTGGGGCTGTGGTTTGATTTCCTGGTGCCGGAGCCCATTGCCCCCGAAGCGGATAAGGAAAAGGGGGAAAAGGACCGGAAAACGGCATTTGCGCTGGGTGTGGCGGGAACGGCCGCTATTCTGGTGATCTTTGTGATGCAGGTCATTGCCGGGAGTATCTTCCCTTTTAATAAATAAAGTGGATGGCGGACTGCAGAAGGGAGAAAGTGTATGGAGGGGAAATTCCTGAACAGGCCCTATAAGCATGGAACATATGTGCTGGTGATTGCGCTGAGCGGCGTGTGGTGCGCGATCCTGGATGGATGCCGCATATTGCAGAAAAGCGGGCAGCTGACGGGTACGCTGTACTACTGGGTGATAGCGATGTGGCTGCTGGCGATGCTGGCCTTTTGGCTGCCGCAGCTGATATGGATCCCGGCGGAGCAGGAAACTGCCGAAAAGCCGAAGGAGCCATCCGCGGTAAAGAGGGAACGGAAGTGGGGCAGAGCCTATCTGACGGTACAGATCGTTTTAAGCCTGCTTTACACGGCGTTTGCGGTGTATCAAATCGTGACGGGATGTGTTTACCCGTTTTCTTCGTAAAGGAGGAGGGAGAAAACATATGGAAAGAAAACAGCGGAGAAAGCCCCTCAAGGATGGGTGGATCTACTGGACAGTGGTGCTGCTGACGGCGCACGGCGCGATTATACAGGCATGTAAGATGCTGGCGCGGGCGGGAGATGCATCGGCGTATGTGCTGGAGCTTTCCGGCGCCATGTGGCTCATACAGATGGTCGTTCTGTGGCAGGAGTGGCTGATCCCCAAATCGGAAGAGGTAAAAAAGCGGGAGGAAGAAATCGGCGAGAAGGGCATGAGGCGCAGAAATAAGATTATTTTAGCTGTGGAGATCATTTTGACAGTGATTCTGACCGCTATCTTTTTGGCCTCGGTCTTTACCGGCGAGTTTGTTTGGTTTGGCTGGCTGAAGAAGTAACGAATGGTAGAAAAGGAACGATAAGATAGAAAAAAGGGAATGGGGGCTGCTTCATGCAGCCTCCTACTTTGCGTAGGTGCTGATATTGATAGGTGAGTGAATGTAACTATAAAGGAGCGAGAATTGACAAAGGGGCAGCGGCTGGGCTATAATCAGCTATCATATTGCCGATGCCATTGATCGGGGAAGGAGAAGCCATGTCGGATTTTTACCCCTTTGCGCCAAGAGAGAACGAGCTGGAGGAATACAGGGAGGACGCGCGCCGGAGCTTTAGCCGCATCGGGTGGGCGTGCTTTGCCATGATGCTGGTGATGCAGGGCGGCGCCGCGCTGCTGATGCTGGGGTGTCAGTTCCTGGCCATGCGGGGCAGCCATTTTATGATCGCCTTTATCCAGAGTGAGTGGTTCCAGTGGGTCATTACCGATGTGGCGAACTATGGGCTGGGTCTGCCGGTGCTGCTGCTTATCCTGCGGCCGATGCCCCTGCCGCCCGCCCCGCCCCGCCGCCGGGTGACGGCAAAGCAATTTGGGGCGCTGGTGCTGGTGAGCTACGCGGTGGTATATCTCACCAACCTCATCGGGCTGGGGATCAACGCGGCCATCAGCGCGCTGCGGGGACAGCAGGCGGGTGAGCCCCTGCAGGATATGGTGGCAGGCACCAATCCATGGATCATATTCCTTTTTGGGGTGCTGTTGGCGCCGGTGCTGGAGGAATGGATCTTCCGCAAGCTGATCCTGCGGCGGCTGGCCCCCTGGGGAGAGCCGGTGGCGATCTTCGGCTCGGCATTCCTGTTTGGGCTGTTCCACGGCAACTTCGGGCAGTTTTTCTATGCCTTTGCGGTGGGGGCGGTCTTTGCCTATGTGGCGCTGCGCACCGGGGGCATCCGCTATACGGTGGCGCTGCACTTCCTGGTGAATCTGCTGGGTATGACGGTGGCGCAGGCGGTGCAGGATAGCCTGTTGCTCTCCGCCATCTATGGTTATCTGATCCTGGCGATTACGGTGGCCGGGTGTGTGATCCTGTGGCGGCACCGCAAAAAGATCCATCTGCGGGAGGGGACGAGTCCCATCCCGGCGGAGGAGAAGCGTGGGCTGTTCCTGGGTAACAGCGGGATGATCGCGATGATGGTGCTGAGCGGTATCCTGATGCTGTATGTGGCATTTTTAGCCTAAAACGCGGGGAGAACGGACAATGAGCGAGAATACGGGCTATGCCGGGTGGAACCCCTGGCATGGCTGCACCAAGATAAGCGCCGGCTGCCGGTACTGCTATGTTTACCGGCAGGATGAAATGTATGGGACCGGCGAGGAGGCGTCATTATGCCGGAGGAACGCCGCCTTTGACCTGCCTATTCGCAAAAGGCGGGATGGGAGCTGGAAGATCCCGGCCGGGACGGTGATTTTTACCTGCTTTACCTCCGATTTTTTGCTGAAGGACGCGGACGCATGGCGGCCGGACTGCTGGGAGATGATGCGCAGGCGGCGGGACTGCTGGTTTTACTTTTTTACCAAGCGCATAGACCGGCTGGCGGAGTGCCTGCCCCCGGACTGGGGCGAGGGATACGAAAATGTCATCATCGGCTGCACGGTGGAAAACCAGGACCGCGCCGATGCCCGGCTGCCCCTGTTTTTGGAGCTGCCTATCCGGCACCGGACCGTTATCGCGGCGCCGCTGTTGACCGCTCTTGATCTGCGGGAGTATTTGGACCCGGGGAAGATAGAGGAGCTGGCCGCCAGCGGGGAATCCGGACGGGAGGCGAGGCCCTGCCGTTATGAGTGGATCCTTTCGCTGCGGGAGCAATGCGTGGAAAAGGGGATCCCATTCCAGTTCCACCAGACCGGGGCGAATTTTGTGAAGGACGGACGGGTGTTTCGGATCCCCCGGCGGGAGCAGACCGCGCAGGCCCGTAAGGCGGGCATTGACTACAAGATAGAGGACCAGACCCGGCCGCTGGTGGTTCCTTCCGGTGTGGCCGGGCCGCAGGTGGAGCAGGTGTCGTTCTTTGAGGAAGGGCCGGAGGATGCGAAGGGGCGCTGAGAGAATGGCAGTGGCTTGCGGAGAGAGCAGCGGCCCGCAGGGCCGGCACCGGAACGGCGCCGTAAGGGGCGGCCGGAGGCCGCCCCTAAAACCGTCCGAAGGACGGTTTGCCCTGCGGGCCGATGCCTGTTCCGGGCAAAAAGCCTGCCGAGGAGTGCTGCCCGTGTGAGAGGGACGGCAAATTTGTCATTTTGCACCAATATGGGATGGGAAGCTTGTGAAAGATGTGGCAAGCCTACGAAAATAAAAAATCCGCCAAGAATCCCTTGCAGGCGACCAAAATAAGTGATAAACTGCAAATGTAAACAAAATATGACCAAAGCTCATATATGCCCGATAATATGGTTCGGGCGTTTCTACGCCGGCCCCGGAAAGGCTGGCACTATGGGTGTTCCGATCCGTTCCGCTATAGCGGGAGGGGTTGGCTTTGCGTTTTTATTGACGGCTGGCTGGGACACTCATTACTAATGAGACCGGTCGGCGTTTTGTTTTGTCCGCTTCAGAAATTTTTTGTAAAAGGAGCAACACTATGGAAAAGCTGTTTAAGCTGAAAGCGCACGGCACCGATGTAAAAACCGAGATCCGTGCGGGTATTACCACCTTCTTTGCGATGGCGTACATCATCTTCGTCAACTCTACCTATTTGGGTATGACCGGTATGAACCAGACCGGTGTAATGGTAGCCACCTGCGTTTCCGCCGCCATCGGCTGCCTGCTTACCGCGTTTTTGGCCAATGTGCCGTTCTGCCAGGCCCCCGGCATGGGCCTCAACACCTTCTTTACCTTTACCGTGTGCTTCGGCATGGGCTACACCTGGGAGCAGGCTCTGGCGATCGTATTTATTTCCGGCGTGCTGTTCCTGGTCGTGACCATCAGCCCCCTGCGCAAGAAGATCATTGAAGCGATTCCTGCTTCTCTGAAGGCTGCCATTTCCGCCGGTATCGGCTTCTTCATTGCTCTCATCGGCATGTTCAATGTCAATATCGTTACTGCCTTTGGTACTGGTATTGCCGGTGCCTATACCGATATGGGCACCATCACCAAGGGCGCTGCCCTGCTGGCTCTCATCGGACTGGCCATCACCGCGATTCTGGTTGCCTACCGTGTAAAGGGCGCCATTTTCATCGGCATTATCGCCACCACTCTCATTGGTCTGCTGATGGGCGAGACCGTCATTCCCGAGAGCTTTACCGTAGCCGGTGTTGGCGAGGCTTTCAGTGAGGTTGCCTTTAAGCTGGACTTCTCCGGTGCTCTTTCTGCCGGCGGCATTGTTCCTTTCCTCACCGCTATTATCACCTTTGCCATCTGCGACTGCTTTGATACCGTTGGTACCCTGCTGGGCACCGCGGGCAACGCCGGTATGCTGGATGAGAACGGCAACTTCCCCGGCGGCGACCGTGCTCTGATCGCGGATGCTATCGCCACCTGCACCGGCGCTCTGCTGGGCACCTCCACCGTTACCACCTTTGTTGAGTCCTCCACCGGCATTGAGGATGGCGGCCGCACCGGCCTGACCTCCATGACCACCGGCATCCTGTTCCTGCTGGCAGTTATTCTGGCTCCTGTGGCGGGCATCGTTCCCTCCGCTGCTACCGCTCCCGCGCTTATCATCGTCGGCGTATTCATGATGAAGGGCGTACTGAAGATCGACTGGTCTGATATGGAGACAGCTATTCCCTGTTTCCTCACCATCGCCATGATGCCCTTTGCCTACTCTATCGCGGATGGTATCGGCTTTGGTATCATTTCCTACACCCTCATCAAGCTGGCCCGCGGCAAAGCGAAGGAAGTTCCGGTACTGATGTATATTCTTTCTGTTCTGTTCATCCTCAGCTATGTGCTGCTGGCGACTACCGCTGCCTGATAAAACGGCTTTTGGATCACATGCCGTCCCGGTTCCCTGCCGGGGCGGCCTTTTCTATGCCTTGATTTACCGGCGGGCGGGGGGTACAATAAAGGAGAGGTGAAACAAGATGAATGACGCTTATCTGATGATTTCCTTTGAGAATACCCATTCCGCCATACAAACCGAACGGCTGCTGGTGCAGCATTTTAAGGTGGTGACGATGCCTACCCTGCGCACCGTGACCCAAAGCTGCGGGATCTCCTTGCGGCTGGCGGCCGAGGACTACGAACCGGCCCGGAAGATGGTGGCGGAGAGCGGGCTTTCTTCGGAGATGTACGCGATATATTTGGTGGATTCCAACAAAAAAGTGCTGGAACTTTCTAAATAATGACGGGTTGTTTTTGGAGAAAATGTATGTTAGAATGTAGGCGAACCGAATAGGAGTCCTCCGGATATTGGCAGACTATGGAGAGGCTTTTCCCCCAAGTTGTTTCGCGCCCTGCTCCCATATGGGAGCGGGGCGTTTTTCAAAAGGGGCGGGAAGCAAGAAAATTCGGCTTGAATGAAAATAGCGCCCTGCCGGATTATTTTATTAAAATTTTTTGGAGGGAATTAAAGTATGCAGATGCTCATTAAGAACGCGAAGCTCCGTGACCGTGAAGAACTGGTCAACATCCTCATCGACGGCGGCAAGATCGTTGATATCGGTGCGGGACTGACCGCCGAGGCCGAGACCGTCATTGATGCCGAGGGCAACCTGACCACCGCTTCCTACATCGATCCCCATATCCACCTGGATAAGGTCAATGTACTGGATGTTCTGCCCAAGAACCAGAGCGGAACCCTGAAGGAAGCCATTGAGATGCTGTGGGATAAGAAGCGCAACTATGTCAATGAGGACATCCTGGCCCGCGGCGGCGATGTAGTGGAGCGTGAGATCAAGAACGGCGTACTGAATATCCGTACCCACATCGATGTGGATACCATCACCGGCCTGAAGGCCACCGAGGGCGTGCTGGCCCTGAAAGACAAGTATAAGGGCGTAGTGGATATGCAGACCGTTGCTTTCCCGCAGGAAGGCATTGTGAAGGACCCCGGCGCCGATAAGCTGATGTGGCAGGCCATGGAAATGGGCTGCGATGTAGTAGGCGGTATGCCCGCCAATGAGAACTGCCCCGATGACAGCCGCGCGCATGTCAAGCTGTGCTTCGATATTGCTGAGAAGTACGATGCCGATGTGGATATGCATGTGGATGAGAGCGACGATCCCTTCTACCGCACCCTGGAGATGGTAGCCGATGAGACCATCGCCCGCGGCTGGCAGGGCCGTGTCACCGCCGGTCACACCTGCGCTATGGCGGCCTATGATGACCACTATGCTGCCTATGTTATCGAAAAGGTAAAGAAGGCCGGCATCAATGTTATCACTAACCCTGTTACCAACCTGATGCTCCAGGGCCGCCTGGATAAGCAGCCCATCCGCCGCGGCATTACCCGCGTAAAGGAACTGCTGGCTGCCGGCGTGACCATGAGCTTTGGCCAGGACTGCGTCAATGATACCTTCTATCCCTACGGTGCCGGCGATATGCTGCAGGTGGCCCTGATTACCGGCCACGCTGCCCAGCTGAGCCTGCCCGATGAGATCGAAAAGACCTTCGATATGATCACCGATGACGCCGCCAAGATCCTCCGTCTGAAGGATTACGGCCTGAAGATCGGCTGCAATGCCGATATCGTCATCACCGCTTGCCGTGACGCCCGCGATGCTATCCGCCTGACTCCGGAGCGCCGCTATGTCATCAAGCGCGGACGCGTAGTGGCTTCCACCACCGTCCAGTCTAAACTCGCCATCTTCTAATGTTTTCTCTCTTGGGAAAGGGGCGTCCTCTAACGGGGGCGTCCCTTTTCCCATATGCGGGATTTGCGCAGGGGGCAGGGCGGGCCGCAGGCCAGACCGTCCAAAGGGCGGTCTCGACGGGCGGAGCCCGTCGGTTTCGGCGTAGCCGAAACGGCCTGCGGCCCGTTGCCATCCCCCAGCGAAAATCTGCCCAGACGACCTGGCTGGGGTGAAAACTTTCCCCTTGGCAGTTGCCCTGTGATGCGGTACAATAGTAGGCAGGAACAAATGAAAAGCGAGGAGAAACCAATGGTCTACAAGCACTTTTTTGGCAGGACACCGGAAGGACAGGCGGTAACACGCTTCACCCTGTTTAACCACAACACCATGGAGGTGAACCTCCTCAATTACGGGGCGGCGGTGCACAGCATCTGTGTACCGGATAAAGAAGGCCGGGTAGAGGATATCACCCTGGGGTGCGATACCATCGCAGATTATAATGATGCCCCGCACTTTGGCGGAACGATAGGCCGGGTGGCCAACCGTATTGCCGGGGCAAAATTCACCCTGAACGGCAGGGAGTATCCGCTGGCGGCCAATGACGGGGGCAACCATCTGCACGGCGGTGAGCGGGGCTTTGACCGCTGCCTGTGGCAATGGAGCACCGAGGACATCGATAATGTAGTGGTATTTTCCCGCACGGCGGAGGCAGGTGAGGAGGGTTACCCCGGCAGGCTGCATGTGGAGGTGCGCTACTGCTTGACCCAGGAGGATGCGCTGATCATCCACTATACCGCCACAGCGGAGGAGGGCGATACCCTGCTGAACCTGACCAACCACACCTATTTTAATCTGGCAGGGCAGGGCAAGGGGGCTATCCTTGGCCACCGGCTGGAGCTGGCGGCCAGCCGCTATACGCCCATCAATGAAGAGCTGATCCCGACCGGGGAGATGCTGCCGGTGGCGGAAACCCCGCTGGATTTTACCACGCCACATACCATCGGGGAACGCATCGGGGCAGACTGTCCGCAGCTAAAAAATGCTGGTGGGTATGACCACAATTTCCTGTTGGACTATGACCCCGAAAGCCCGAACCCGCTGCACCCGGCGGCGGAGCTCTGTGACCCCGTAAGCGGGCGGCGGCTCACCGTCTTTACCACCGAGCCGGCCCTGCAGCTCTATTCCGGCAACTTCCTGTGCGGGGAGCGGGGTAAGGGCGGCATCGCCTACCAGAAGCATGGCGGAATCTGCCTGGAAACGCAGCATTGCCCCGATAGCCCCCATCACCCGCAGTTTCCCTCCATCCTGCTGCGGCAGGGTGAGACCTACGAATCTGAAACAGTGTGGTTCTTTGGCCTGACCGAGTGACGCAGGAAAAAAGCAACAGCGGGTTGCTTTTCATAGAGATGATATGGCGTTATACTATTCCCAAAGGGAGGAGAAAGCGCATGGAAACAAAAGATGTGATCTATGAACTGAGAACCGGCAAGGGCCTTTCGCAGGAGGAACTGGCGGAAAAGATTTTTGTGACCCGACAGGCGGTCTCCCGCTGGGAAACCGGCGAAACGGTGCCGAACACCGAAACACTGAAGCTGCTTTCACGGCTTTTTGATGTTTCCATCAATACGCTGTTGGGTACGCCGCGGCAGCTTATCTGCCAGTGCTGCGGCATGCCGCTGGAGGACGGCATCACCAGCCGGGAGCCGGATGGCAGCTATAATGAGGATTACTGCAAGTGGTGCTACACAGATGGGACCTTTGCCTACCAAAGCAAGGATGCGCTGCTGGATTTTTTGCTGACGCATATGCCCGATCCGGAAAATGCTCCGGAGAAGGAGCGACGGGCACAGTATGACGCCTACCTTTCGCAACTAAAACGCTGGAAATAAACTGGAAGAACAAAAAACGCCCTCTGCACCAATTGGTACAGGGGGCGGGCTTTTTATTGTGAGATTTACAGCAGCGGTGCCATAGCCCCGAGAGAGGGAAACACCGCATCGGGGGAAAAGCTGCTTTCCGCCAGCATGTCGGGGGTGGTTTCGCCGGTCATCACCAGAATGCCACAGGCGCCGTTTTGGGTGCCGCAGGCTACATCGGTATACAGACGGTCCCCCACAAAAGCGATGGCCTCCCGCGGCAGACCGCTCACCGCTTCCACCAGCTCCACCGTTTCGGCGGCGGGCTTGCCCAGGGAACGGGGCACAAACCCGGTGCTGGTGGTGATAGCCTGGCAGATGGCACCGCAATCGGGGATCGGCTCCGCTTCGGTGGGACAGTTGATATCGGGGTGGGTGGCAAGGAATTTTGCGCCCCGGCGCAGATAGACGCACGCCTTTTCCAGCCGCTCGTAGGTCAGTGTTTTATCAAAGCCCACCACAACAAGATCGGGCTGTTCTTCGGTAAGGGGAATCCCGGCTTCCGCAAAACTTTGCCGCAGGGCAGGCACCCCCAGCAGATAGACGCTTTGTCCCGCGCAGTGCGTCTGCAGGTAGTGAATGGTCACATCCCCGGCCGTGAGAATATCCTCCCGGGTGACAGGAATCCCCACGCGGGAAAGGCGCTCCACATATTCCATTGGGCTGCGGCTGGTGTTATTGGTGAAAAACAGCACCCGCCGGCCTTTTTCTTTTGCCGTGGTGATAAACTCGGCGGCGCCGGGCAGCAGCCGGTCGCCCAGATATATGGTGCCATCCAGATCCAGCACAAACAGCCGGATGCGCTCCAGCAGGGCTTTATTTTGCTCCATTTTGGTTCCTCCCACAGGTCTATTGGCCGCAATTTCCTCATAAATATAGCACATCTGCCCCGGCCTGTCCATCAAAGTACGGATTATGGGACTGATAGCCTGCTATGATAAGGACAGAACAAAAAAGATCGCAAGGAGGAACCACCATGACCGAACAGATCATTACTATTACAGGATTGGAATTTACCACGGAGGGCCGTCCCATCGCTCATGGCGTGATAATCCGGGAAGGCGTGAGCTCCTTGGAAGAGACCATAAAAGCCGGCGGTGCCCAGATGGGCACCCTGCACCCGATGAGCGGCTGCCCGGCAGGCCGGGTAGAAGCCAAATTTGCCGGACAGGGAGCCACGGCGGTATTCTTCGGGGAGCGTTTTCTGCTGGCGGCGGAAGAGGAATGGAAATCCGATTGGCTCAGTTCCCTGCGGCGGCTGGTGGCCGCGCTGTAAGGAGATAAGGAAAAGCATTGGAAAACCTACAAAAAGGCCCGCCCCATATGGGACGAGCCTTTTATGCCGAAGAGATTATCTCTCTTTTTCCTTTTCCAGTTCCGCCTCCAGCGCCGCCAGCCGCTTTTCCAGCTCGGCGATTTGCCGGTGGGCCCGGTGCAGCTCCTGCTGGATGGGATCGGGGATATGCACATGGTCCAGCCGCTCATTTTCCAGCCGTACATTGCTTACCCGTACCACCCGGGCCGGTACGCCCACAGCGGTGCTGTCGGCATCAATGGAATGCAGCAGTACGGCGTTGGCAGCGATCTTGCAGTTATCGCCTACCCGCACGGGGCCCAGTACCTTGGCACCGCAGCCCACCATTACATTGCGCCCCAGCGTGGGATGACGCTTGCCGGTATCCTTGCCGGTGCCGCCCAGGGTAACGCCCTGATACAGCGTGCAGCCATCGCCTACCTCTGCCGTTTCGCCAATGACGATGCCGGAACCATGGTCAATAAAAACATTGTGTCCGATGACCGCGCCGGGATGGATCTCAATACCGGTGAAAAAGCGGGTGAGCTGGCTGATGAGCCGTGCCAGGAAAAAGCAGTGGTGCCGGTACAGCCAGTGCGCCGGCCGGTGCCAAAACAGCGCGTGTACGCCGGCGTACATCAGCAGTATTTCAAAGCCGGAACGGGCAGCAGGGTCGCGCTGACGCACCGCCGCGATGTCCTCCCGGATCCGTTTGCACATAAAAAGACCTCCCATGTGGAAGATGAAATATTCACTCTATAAAAAATACCATAATTCGGCCCTTGATGCAAGGGGCGGGCCAGGCAAGCGGAAAATAAAACCCAGTGGTCATCTTATGCCGGGCAGGGAGAAGTAGTGCGGGAGCGGCACTGGCGAGCGCAGGGGGAAGGCATCGGCCGCAGGCCGCCCGGGCTTTGCCCGGGCACGCGCCCCTATGGGGCGCGTCCGATGCTTCGCATCGGGGCCTGCGGCCGAACCGGCTCCCAGCAGTCACCATTCAGTTACATTTAATTCCCCATCTCTTGATAGACAAAATCAACGGAATGTTGTATAATGAAACAAATCGTTTCATATCGTACTGTGTTAGGCAAAAGGAGGCCCCATGGAGCGCCGGGATAAAATCAATTACTATTTGGATATCGCAGAAGCTGTTACCGGGCGGGGCACCTGTCTGCGCCGCAATTTCGGCGCGGTCATCGTCAAAAATGATACCATCATCTCCACCGGCTATGTGGGCGCCCCCCGCGGCCGCGCCAATTGCAATGAGCTGCAATACTGCACCCGCGAAAAGCTGCAGGTGCCGCGCGGCGAGCGCTATGAGCTCTGCCGCAGTGTCCATGCTGAGCAGAACGCCATCATCAATGCCAGCCGCAGCGAGATGCTGGGCGCTACCCTGTATCTGGTGGGGCTGGAAAACCGCACCGGCGGCTATGTGGAGGCTGCGGCTCCCTGTTCCCTGTGCAAGCGTATGATCATCAATGCCGGCATCGAGCGGGTCATTGTGCGGGATACCCGGGATACCTACCGTACCTTTGAGGTGGATGAGGAATGGGTCGCCCACGATGATTCCATCGAGGGGATCAAGGGCTACTAAACCGGCATAAAGCGGCCGGGAATGGTTCACACTATGGGTAAAATCCACAGGGAGGAACCAAAACCATGCCGCAGAAAAAAGTATCCACCGCCCCCCAAAATGAGGAGCAGAATCAGCCGGAAGCAAACGAGGAGGAGCGCCGCAGCGAGGAGATCTACCACTCCGGCAGCGTGACCACCGAGGGCGGCCGGCATAAGATCCATTGCCTGACCATCATCGGGCAGATCGAGGGGCACTATATCCTGCCCCCGCAGAATAAGACCACCAAGTACGAGCATGTCATCCCGCAGCTGGTCGCCATCGAGGAGGATCAAAGCATCCGGGGACTGCTGGTCATCTTAAATACCGTCGGCGGCGATGTGGAAGCGGGCCTGGCCATTGCCGAGCTGCTGAGCGGCATGAAGACCCCCACCGTTTCGCTGGTGCTGGGCGGGGGACATTCCATCGGCGTGCCGTTGGCCGTTTCCACCCGGTATAGCTTCATCGCCCCCACCGCCACCATGACCGTCCACCCCGTGCGGATGAACGGTGTGATGCTGGGTGTGCCGCAAACCCTTTCCTACTTCGATAAAATGCAGGAGCGCATTACCGGCTTTGTCACCGCCAACAGCCGCATCCGGCCGGAAAAATTCCGGGAGCTGATGATGAATAACGGTGAGTTGGTCATGGATATCGGTACTGTGCTGGATGGTGAGGGCGCCGTGCAGGTGGGCCTCATTGATGAGCTGGGCGGTCTGCAGGATGCCCTGGGCAAGCTTTATGACCTCATTGATGAGGAAGACGGCAAGAAAAAGCCCCGCCGCGGCCGCCCGCCCAAGGCAAAACCCGGCAAGGAACCGCCCGCAAAGGAGGCCGCGAAGTGATCCACACCATATTACCGCCGGAAGCGCTGCTGCCCCCACGGGAACCGCCCCAAAGTGAGTGGCTTCCCTGCCCGGAGGGCTGGGTCCAGGTAATGACGGATGCGGATGGCCTTCGTACCGTGCAGGGCGTCTGCTCCACCGATCCCGCCGCCTACCTTAAACCGTCGCTGCAGCCCGGTCAAAGCTACCAACTGTAAATAATGCCCTTTGGGGCATTTACATAGCTACATCAAGAGGAGAAAACCAACATCATGAGTATACTCAGCGCCATTTTACAGGGGATACTGCAGGGCCTTACCGAGTTCCTGCCGGTCTCATCCTCCGGCCATCTTTCACTGTATCAGTATTTTACCGGCATCAATTCCGAAAGCTCCGTCACCTTTTCGGTCATGCTGCACCTGGGCACGCTGTTGGCGGTCATCATCGCCTTTTGGCCTACCGTGTGGCAGCTTCTTAAGGAATTTTTCCTGCTGTTTGCCGATCTGTTCCGCGGCCGTCTCTTTAAGCAGAAGGCCACCCCTTACCGCCGCATGCTGTATCTTTTAATCCTTTCCTGTGTGCCGCTTTTGCTGGTGCTGCCGCTGCAGGATCTCATTACCTCGGTCAGCGCCGATAATGACATCCTGGTGGAGGGCATCTGCTTCCTCATCACCTCGGCGCTGCTCTTCCTGGCTGACCGTGCCCCCCGCGGCCACCGGGATGCAGCCACCATGAAAGGCAAGCACGCTCTGGCCATTGGTGTGGCGCAGCTCTTTGCCACCCTGCCCGGCATCTCCCGCTCCGGTTCCACCATCTCGGTGGGGCAGCTGTGCGGGCTGGAGCGCAGCTACGCGGTATCCTATTCCTTTATTCTGGGCCTGCCTGCCGTTCTCGCGGCCGGCATTTTGGACCTGCATGACGCTGCCACGGCCGGCATCGGCATCGAGTGGGGCACAGCGCTCATCGGCATGGCGGCAGCGCTCATCTTCGGCCTTTTGGCCATCCGTCTGGTCAATTATCTCATCAAGAGCGATAAGTTCCGCATCTTTGCCATTTACACGCTGGTGCTGGGCTCTGTCGTTGTCATCCTGGGCATTGTGGAAAAGATAACCGGTAACGCCGTTCAGGCATTCATCACCGGTCTCATCCATTAAAATATACCGCGATTCCGCAACCATTACATTTTGCGAAAGGACAAACAAAAAACATGGATATTGAAATCAGAGCCGAAGCCATTATGGAGGGCAAGGACTACCTGGCGCTCACCCGCTTTATGACGGGCGGAAAAAACAAAAACAGCGTGATGATGAACATTCTGCTGCTGCTCATCGCCATCGTCGGCGTCTATGCCGATTTTAAGGTCAATCAAAAGCCCACCATTATCACCATTGTGGCGGTCATCGCC
>CALERQ010000215.1 GCA_937907305.1 uncultured Clostridia bacterium
CCATCAACCCCTCCGTCAGCCATGCGGCTGACACCTCCCCTTACACAGGGGAGGCTGTGGGGTGCGGGACTGCGGTTAGTTAATGAGGGGACTTTACCCCAGCTCCGACTGGTGCTGCCGGCAGAAATTTTCGTACCAATGGAGCTGATCCCGCAGCAGGCGGGGGATATCCAGGGAGTAGGGGCAGCGGGCCACACAGCGGCGGCAATTGACGCAGCTTTCGATCCTGTGCATTTTGGCCTGCCATTCCCTGGTGATATAGGGCTGGTAAGGCGCGCGGGTCATCAGGAGGGACATGCGGGCGGCATTGGGAATCTCGATGCCCATGGGGCAGGGCATGCAGTAGCCGCAGCTGCGGCAGAAATCCCCGCCGAGGGAAGCCTTTTCCTCCGCCGCCAGGCGTCGCATTTCCTCATTCCAGAGGGGCGGGTCATTTTCCAGCGAGAGCCACTGGTCAAGCTCCGCCATGCGCTGGATGCCGTAGATGGGCACCACCTGCGGGTACTGCCGCAGGAAAGCGAAGGTGACCTCCGGGTGGCGGATGAGGCCGCCGCCCATGGCCTTCATGGCGATGAAGCCGATATCCAGCTCTGCGGCGCGCTGGGCCAGCCGCAGCTCACGCTCATCAGCGATGACCGAGAAGGGGTATTGCAGGGTATCGTAGAGGCCGCTTTCCAGAGCCTCCTCCGCCACGCCGATGCGGTGGGCGGTGACGGAAATATGGCGGATGGCGCCCTCCTTTTTCTTCTGGAGCAGCCAATCGTAGACACCGTCCTCCTCGCCGGGGCGGTAGACCTTGGGGGCGCAGTGGAGCTGATAGATATCGATGTAATCGGTATGAAGCATTTTAAGGCTCTGCTCCAGGTGCTGCTGCATGACCTCCGGGGCGGCGGGGGCGGTTTTGGTAGCGATGATGATATTCTGACGGACATCGCCCAGGGCCTGGCCGAGCTTGTACTCGCTGTCGGTATAGGCATTGGCGGTATCGTAGAAATTGATGCCGGCCTGATACGCGGCGCGGAGGATGGCGGTGGATTCGCTTTCCGGGATGCGCTGGATGGGCAGGGCGCCGAACGAGGTGCGGCTGACGGAAAGGCCGGTGCGGCCCAAACGGGTATACTCCATGGGGGACCTCCTTGGGGTGGATTTTATGGTGAGCGGAAGGGGGGTGGCTGGGGCCGCAGGCCCGGCGGCGAAGCCGCCGAAGCGGACCGAAGGTCCGCTTGCCCGCCCGTAGGGCGGGCGGCCTGCGGCCCCGATCCCGGTTTCTGCTCAGGGTTCGGGGAAGGGGTAGTAGCTTTCCGACTGGACAGCGGGGGCCAGACTGCCGGCACTCAGCTCTTCCAATGCCTTGGAAAAGGGGGAAAGGGCCTCCTGCCGGAGCATGAAGCGGACGGTGACAGCTCCCTCAAAGGCGGTATCCAGCAGGACGGCGCCATACTGGGGAAGGAGATTCTGCAGCTTGCCGTAAAAGCCGTAATCGGCGGAGAGGGAGCATTCCACGGCGGGGTGCATGCAAAGTATGTGGGCAGCGGAGACCGCTATTTTACAGCCCTGGGTATAGGCGCGGGCCAGACCGCCGGTCCCCAGCAAGATCCCGCCAAAGTAACGGGTGACGACCACGCAGACATCGGTGAGGTCTTCCCGCTGGAGAACCTCCAGAATGGGGCGGCCGGCGGTACCGCTGGGCTCACCGTCATCTGAGAAGCGGGCGAGATTATTCTGCCGCAGGCGGTAGGCGTAGCAATTATGGCGGGCCTCCCGGTGGCGGGCGCGCACCGATTCGATAAAGGCGGCGGCCTCCTGCTCGGTGGTGACGGGGGCGATATAGCCGATGAAGCGGCTTTTTTTCTCGATGAATTCATCCTCGGCCGGGGCAGCGATGGTGCGGTAGCTGGAGGGCATATGGGTTCTCCTTTCCGGTGGAATGGGGACGGGGACTTTTCTATGCGGAAAAGTGGGCAAAAGAATTTTATTTAGGGCAAAATTGTGGTCGTCTGGCGGCTGATACGCCTGCCCGGCGGGGGATAGTTTGTAATCGCCTATCGGCGTCGTGGAGTCACCGGAAGGTGACAGCCTGCACGGCTCGCCGCCGTGGCCCTACCTTTCTATGAAGAAAAGTAGCAAAAGAGTTTTTGACTAAGATTGTTGTCGCCTAAAGGCGTCGCGGGGCCTTTTGCAAGGCTTAGTTAGCACGCCCACCCGGCGGGGGATAATTTGCAATCGCCTATCGGCGGTGCGGAGTCACCGAAGGGTGACAGCCTGTACGCCTGCCCGGCGGGGGCCTACTTTTGTTTGTGCAAAAGTAGGCAAAACACACTTGGGGCTGTGCCCCAAGACCCCCTACCCGCTTAAGCTGCGGCTGGATACGAACGATGCGAAGGCATCGTCCGTACAGCGCCGCAGATACGCTCTCAAGGTGCCTGCGGCGCATT
>CALERQ010000216.1 GCA_937907305.1 uncultured Clostridia bacterium
GCAATTTGGGGGTCTGCCCCAGCGGGAACCTGCCTCCCACCAGTACCTTGAAAACTGAATATGGCTCAAAAAAGAAAAGCCCCTACTCAAAAGAATAGGAGCTTGGCATCGAATATTCTGTCAAAATATGGACTACACTCTAATTTTTCTTCAGCGCTTCCATCATCACCGGCCGGACGGCGGAAGCCAGGTACAGTGAGCCGAAAACCAGCACACCATGTTCCCCGGCGGTAGCCAGCGCCAGCCGGGCGGCTTCCTCGCAGTCGGGGCAGATGGTGATATCCTGGCATACCCTGCGGGCCAGTTCGGCAAATTCTTCGGCCGGGCAGCTGCGCGGGTTGGGCACTGTGGTAATGATCATACGGTTGCAGTAGGGGGCCATCATCCGCAGCACCGGCAGGCAGTCCTTATCCCGCAGCATCCCCACCACCGCCGTTAAATCATGCAGGTTCAGGGCTTTCAGGGCTTCGCACAGGGCCCGGCCGCCATTGGGGTTGTGGGCGCCGTCCACCAGCACGGGGGGATTCTGCCGCAGCAGTTCCAGGCGGGCAGGGAACCGCGCCGCGGCAATACCGGCGGCTATGGCCGAAGGCGGCAGCGCAAAGCGACTGCCGGAAAGCGCGTTCAGGGCTTCCACCGCGGTAATGGTGTTCAGCACCTGATGAGGGCCGGGCAGGGGAATGAAAATCTCCTGGCCGCGGTAAAGAATGCGGCTGCCGGTCAGCTCGGCGGAAAGGACAGTAAGCGCTGCCCGGTCGGGAAGGATCAGGGGGTCACCCTCTTCGGCGGCACGGCGGCGAATGACCGCCAGCGCTTCTTCCTCCTGGTCCGGGTAGCAGATGACGGTGCTGCCCCGCTTGAGAATGCCGCATTTTTCCCCGGCGATGGCGGCCAGCGTATCCCCCAAAATGGCGGTATGGTCGTAATCAATGCGGGTGATGACTGCCACCAACGGGGGCGGGATGATATTGGTGGCGTCCAGGCGGCCGCCCAGACCCACCTCCAATACGGCGATATCGCAGCCGGCTTCGGCAAACCAGGTAAGCCCCAGCACCGTGACCAACTCAAACTCGGTGGGGGGATCGCCCACGGCCTTAAATTCCTCAGCGATGGGGCGCAGCCGGGTGGCCAGTGCCGCCAGCGTTTCCTCCGGGATCATTTCGCCGTCGATCTGCATCCGCTCCCGGAATTCCAGGATGAAGGGGGAGATGAATTTGCCGGTTTTGAAGCCGCCGGTGGTAAGGGCCGAGGCGATCATGGTGGTGGTGCTGCCTTTGCCGTTGGTACCGGCCACATGGATGTAGGGCACCTTGAGATGGGGATCGCCCATGCGGTGCAGCAGGCGGCCCATGCGGCCCAGCCCCAGCCGGCTGCCGAAGCGTTCGGTGCCGTGGATCCAGGCAAGTGTTTCGGGATAATTCATCGTTAGGCCCTCCTTTGGGGAAATTTGGGGAGTTGCTTTTCTATGAAGAAAAGAAAGCAAAAGATTTTTGGCCAAGTTGGTGGTCGTCTTTGGTATTGTACCGGTCCCCAGCCTCCCTTGTGTAAAGGGTAACGAAGTGGCGGCGCGGAAGTGAATGATATGCCGGTGGCATATCAGA
>CALERQ010000217.1 GCA_937907305.1 uncultured Clostridia bacterium
GGTGGTGGGACTCGAACCCACACGGTATCGCTACCAACGGATTTTGAGTCCGTCATGTCTGCCATTCCATCACACCGGCCTATAACGGAACTATTATACCGAAAACCGCAGCCAATTGCAAGCACTAATGCCACAAACCTGCCGCAAATGGCCGAATTTCCTCCTCCCACAGCGCCCACAGCGCCGCGCCGCCCCACAGCAGCAGCCGCCCCGGCCCCGGCAGCGCCGTAAAATCCTTTGCCAGCTCCCGGCCCCACCGGGCGTAGGGCAGCTGTCCCGCCCGTCCCAGCAGCGTAAATTCCACCACACCGTCCCCCGGGGTAATGGCCGCGAATACCTGCCCGCACCGGGTCTCGGCCGCCATCACATCGGCCACCCGCCACAGGCCGGCCCCGCCGCCCAGCAGCACCAGCGCCACCAGTCCCGCCGCCCATTTGCGCCGCCGCCGCAGATGCCGCTCTCCCCGTGATGTTTTGCCTCGCTTCATTTTTTCATCCTCCCTTTTTAATTTCCTATGGCCTTTCTATTAGCCCGCGCGCTGTCCCGGCGCTTCACTTCATCACCTTGGTAATGATTTGCATGACAGGCCCGGGGATATTCGTTAAACGAATCCGCATCCTCCCGCCGCGCTTTTTACCGCCCCGGCGATATACAGCGTTTTTTCCTTATGATCGTATTCATTCGGCACCCGCTTTGGATGGCTTCGTTCTCACCCCGCCGCATTCCCCACCACCTCGGCAATGATCGGCGCGATCAGTTCGGCGGTGTACTGCGCCTCCTCCATAGTATTCCCGTTCGTCCCGAATTCTAACAGCAGCGCCCCGTCGGAACAGGCATAATTATAGGACCGGCTGCAAAAAAAGATGGGTCGGCACAGCCCGGGGTATTTTTCTTCGATCGCCGCCGCCAGCGCCGCCGCAAAGCGGAAATTCTCCCGCCAGTTCGGCAGGTCCAGCGTACCGTCATCGTAGGGCGCTATGATCATCAGCTGCGCCGCTTTTTTGCCGTTTATCACCGCCACCGTTTTGGCAATACTGGTATCGCTGTAAAGAATGGCGTCCCGGTGGATATCCAGCAGCACCCGCAGTCCGGGGTAGTTCTTCTGGCAGCCCTTTATCGTCTCCGTACTGCGGATGTAGGCCCCCGTGTAGGCCGGGTTATCGTGCTGGGTGACATCGTGCAGCACCGCCAGCCCGGCATCCTCCAGCCCGGCGGCCAGTACATCCCCCACCGCCACCATGTTGTTTTGGTTATCGGTGTCCCGCCAGGTGTTCCGGGTATCAAAGTAAGGGCTGTCATACGGCTCGTAGCTTTCGGTCGCGTGCGTGTGGAACAGCAGGATCTGCGGCCCCTTTTCTTTGGGATCCAGCGCCACCTTATTGGGGGTGGCCAGCACCTTCTGCACCTCCGCCGCCGTCAGCTTGGTGTAGTTCCTTATCCAGATGTTTTCCCACCGCGCATAGGCCGGGCTGTCCTCTCCGGTCATGGTCAGCTCGGTCACCGTGCCCCGATATTCCTCCGGCACCTCCGGTATTTCAGCAGGGATCTCCGGCTCCTGCGGGTCAGGCTCGGCAGCCGGTTCCGGCGGTTCTTCCGGTAGAGGGTCAGGCTCCAGCTCGGCCGCGTAGCGTTCCCGCAGCGTTTCCAGCGCCCCAGTCGGCATATCCAGCACTGTGGTAAAAAGCGCCGCTTTTTGCAGCAGCGCCACCGCCGCCGGCTCCAGCCGCGGCCACAGCAGCGCCACCGCACCAATGGAAAGTATCATCAGGCCGCCGCGCAGCAGCGGGGAAGGTCTTCGCTTCTTCACAGGGTCTCGTCCTTTCCTTTTTCAGCATACCCGGCAGCCCTTCCCCCATGGCGGGGCGGGCCATCCGCTTCCCGGGGCCGCCCGTTCCGGGCGTCCCCTCACCGCTCCGGCCCGCCCCGCCGCAGCAGGGGGCCGGTTCGCTGCCCCACCGGGGGAGGGCTTTTCCTTCTACCCTCTATATCTATTCACCCCGCCCGCAAAAAATAAGTGACATCCCGCATCAGGGTTGGTATAATAAACAGGAACGAACCAAAGCCGCCGGTTTTCCGGCCCGCTTCTCCGCAGTTTTCTGCAAACCGCAGGCCCCGGCCCGCAGGGCAAGCCGCCCCTCCGGGGCGGCTTCGGCGGCCTCCGGCCGCCTGCGCGGGGCTTCGCCCCGCGGCCCTGCGGGCCGCCTTCCCACCGCAGCCCCACCCCCAAAGGAGGTACCCCCATGATGACCGATATCGAGATCGCCCAGTCCACCCCGCTTTGCCCGATAGCGGAGATCGCCGCCAAGGCCGGCATCCCCGCCGCGGCCGCCGAGCCCTACGGCAGCAATAAGGCCAAGATCACCGAGGACTTTCTGCGGCAGCAGGAGGGCAAGCCCCAGGGCAAGCTCATCCTCGTCACCGCCGTCAATCCCACCCCCGCCGGGGAGGGCAAAACCACCACCTCCATCGGGCTGGCGCAGGCCCTGTGCCGCCTGGGAAAAAACGCCATTGTCACCCTGCGGGAACCCTCCCTCGGCCCCGTATTCGGCCTCAAGGGCGGCGCGGCGGGCGGCGGCTGCTCCCAGGTGCTCCCCATGGAGGAGATCAACCTGCATTTTACCGGCGATATCCACGCCGTCACCGCCGCCAATAACCTCCTTTCCGCCCTCATCGATAACCACATCCACCAGGGCAATGCCCTGCGGCTTGATCCGGAGCGTGTCGTGTTCCGCCGCTGCATGGATATGAACGACCGCTCCCTGCGCAAAATCGAGATCGGCCTGGGCGGCAAGGCCAACGGCACCCCCCGCTTCGATGGCTTCCAGATCAGCGTCGCCAGCGAGGTCATGGCCATTTTGTGCCTTGCCAAGGACCTGAAGGACCTCCGGGAGCGGCTGGGCCGCATCCTGGTGGGCTATACCGTGGAGGACAAACCGGTCTTTGCCCGCGATCTCCAGGCCGAGGGCGCCATGGCCGCCCTGCTGCGGGAGGCCCTGCGGCCCAACCTGGTGCAGACGCTGGAACATACCCCCTGCCTGATGCACGGCGGCCCCTTCGCCAATATCGCCCACGGCTGCAATTCGGTGCGGGCCACCCGGCTGGCGCTCACCCTGGCCGATTACACCGTGACCGAGGCCGGCTTCGGCAGCGATCTCGGCGCCGAAAAGTTCTTCGATATCAAATGCCCCGCGGCGGGGCTTACCCCGGCGGCCGCCGTTTTGGTGGTCACCGTGCGGGCGCTGCGCTACAATGGCGGCTGCGATAAGGAAAGCTGCCGCACCCCCCATGCGTCGGCGGTCGCGGCGGGTCTCTGCAATCTGACCGCCCATGTGGAAAACCTGCGGCAGTACGGCGTGCCGGTGGTGGTCGCCATCAATCGCTTCCCGGATGACCTGCCGGAGGAGCTTGCCATTATCCAGGCGGAATGTGACCGGCTTGGCGTGCGCGCGGCCCAAAGCGAGGTCTTCGCCAAAGGCGGCGCGGGCGGCCTGGAACTGGCGGAAGTGGTGCTGGCCGCCTGTCGGGAGCCAAATCACTTTGCCCCCCTTACCACCCCAGCCATGCCCCTGCGGGAGAAGATCGAAACCATCGCCCAAAAGGTTTACGGCGCCGCCGCCGTGGAATACAGCCCAGAAGCGGAAGAGCAGCTGGCGCAGATGGCCGCCCTCGGCCTGGAATACGCCCCCGTCTGCATCGCCAAGACCCAGTACTCCCTCAGCGATAACGCCAAGCTGCTGGGTCGTCCGCAGGGCCACACCCTGCACATCCGGGGCCTTACCGCCAGCTGCGGTGCCGGCTTCGCGGTGGCGCTGGCCGGCAGCGTCCTCACCATGCCGGGCCTGCCCGCCCACCCCGCCGCCATGGATATCTCCCTGACCGACGACGGCCGCATCACCGGCCTGTTCTGATTTGGTTCCTGCAAGATCCGGGCCCAGGGCGCAGCCCAAACCGTCCTCCGGACGGTTTCAGCGGACTTCGTCCGCTGGCC
>CALERQ010000218.1 GCA_937907305.1 uncultured Clostridia bacterium
CAGACGGCCCCTCCCCCGCCACGGGGGAGGGGAACGGGGTGGGGGCAGATGCGCCCGCGGCACCCTATAAGCACCGTTTAGCCCACGCTCCGAAAGGCCAAAGGCCTTCCGGGCGGGCGTTCCGGTGCGTGGGGTCTTGGGGTTTACCCCAAGTCGCTTTTGGGCACTTTTGGCGATTCAAAAGTGCCACCCCGGCGGTAGCCGTGCTGGCTATGCCTTGTAAAAGGCTCCGCGACGCCGAAGGCGAGAGGAAATGGTTGTCTTTTGCCATCAACCCTCAGTCACGGCTACGCCGTGCCAGCTCCCCTTACACAGGGGAGCCTGCGTGGTGGTGCGATGCCACCTCCCTTTACACAAGGGAGGCTGTGGGGTGGTGCGGTACCGAGGGCGAGATGAAGCTATCGCCATAGCTTGTGCCGTCAACCCCTCAGTCAGCCTTACGGCTGCCAGCTCCCCTTACACAAGGGAGGCTTTGGGGGCGGCGCCCTCCCTTTACGCAAGGGAGGCTATGGGCATGAAAAGGCCCCTGGGCGTTGGCCGCCGCAGGGGTCATGGTGATTAGAATTTAACCTAAATGGACCGCGTTCTCATCCACCCAGCCGTAGATACCGGAGCCGTCCTCCGAAACAAGATGGAAGGGGTGGGCGGCGCCCTCCGAATAGAAGGTGACCCGGCAGGTGCTGGTGCCCTCAAATTGACGGGCGGGTTCGGTGCCGCGGGAGGAAGCATAGACCGCACCGCCGGTGAAGGTGACACGGCTATCCACCCCAATGACCGTCAGGCCGCTTTCGCTGCTTTCCCGGCCCAGCTCAGCCAGGGTCTGTTCCGCGGCCTCCAACAGGGAGAGATTGCGGACCTGGGCCTGCTGACTGGCGGAAAGCTCCCGATAGGCCAGGCGGGCGATCAGCACTTTGATCGAATCGGCGCTGGTGACCGGCTGCGGCAGGGCATCTATCAAGGCTTCCACCTCCGCGGCGGTGGGGCCGTGGGGCTGGGAATCCGGTACAGCGGGCTGTTCGATGGCGGGCTGGCCAATAACGGGCAGGGTGACCACGCCGCCGATGGCCAGCACTGTGGTGATGATGGCGGCCAAAGCCAGGAGGCCCAGTGCGATATATAAAATGTGTTTTTTCATTTTGACCATGATGTTCCCCTACTGCGCCGCCGGGCGGCGCTACTGCTCTCTTTATTATGCGGGTGGGCCAAGCCGCTGGGGGCGGCCCGAAAATGGGAAGATGGCAAGGCGCGGCCGATGGCATACTCATGCCCGGCGCAAGACGGGCTGTTGTATGGCGAGGACGCAACGCAGCCAGGGCCCATTTTTTAGGGCCGCCTAAATGCCTATGCAGTGATTATAACAGATGGGGCGGGATTTAGCAACCGGCGAAAAGAGAAGCGCCCGCCGGGTGGCAGGCGCTCCTCCTCACAAGAGAGACAAATATGAAAGAGTACAGGACATTGATCGGGATCAATAATGTACGGTGGTCTCCTTGGGCTTGGTCTCCGCGACCAGCTTACCATTGCGGTAAGAATACAGCACGGATACATCGTAGTTGAGGGCATCATACCAGTTCTTCGCATCGAATACAACGAAGTTGGCAGCGTTGCCTTCCTTGATGCCATAGGCATCGCCCAGATGCAGGGTGCGAGCCGCATTGGTGGTAACGAACTTGTAGGAGTTGCAGATCTCATCGTAGCCCAGCATATGGCCGGCATACAGACCCATGAAGACGGGATCACGCATGTTGCCGTTGCCCAGGGGGTTCCACGGATCAAAGATATCATCGTAACCGAAGGATACATTGATGCCCTCAGCGGTCAGCTCTTTGACGCGGGTCATGCTGCGGCGCTTGGGATAAGTATCGGCACGGCCGCCCAGGTGAACATTCACGCAGGGATTGGCAACAAAGTTCATGCCGCTCATCTTCAGGATGCGCATCAGACGGATGACATAAGCGTTGTTGTAGCTGTGCATCGCGGTGGTGTGGGAAGCGGTGACCATGTCACGCATACCGGTCTCATAGGCACGGGTAGCAACGGTCTCCAGACCACGGGAAGCCTCGTCGTCGATCTCATCGCAGTGAACATCGATGAGCTTATTGTACTTCTGAGCCAGCTCAAAGCAGATATTCAGGGACTCAACAGAGTACTCGCGGGTGAACTCGAAGTGAGGGATAGCACCGGCAGCATCAGCGCCCATCTTCAGGGCATCTTCCAGCAGCTCTTTGCCCTTGGGATAGCTGAGGATACCATACTGGGGGAAGGCGACGATCTGGATATCCATGAAATCCTTGACTTCGTCACGCAGCTCCAGCAGAGCTTCCATGGCGGTCAGCTTGGGATCGTTGATATCAACATGGGTACGAACATGCTGGATACCATTGGATGCCTGCATACGGATGGCCTTATTGACACGATCCTTGACCTCCTGCTTGGTGAGGAAGGGCTTATACTCTTCCCAGCACTGGATGCCTTCGAACAGGGTGCCGCTCATGTTCCAACGGGGACGGCCGGCGGTGAGGCAGGTATCCAGGTGGACATGGGACTCGATGACGGGGGGCAGGGCCAGCTTGCCGCCGCAATCAACAACTTCTTCGCCGGGGAGGGCTTCGAGGTTGGCGGCGATCTTTTCGAACTTACCATCGGTGACACGGATATCCATGGCCTCGGCAGCGTTTTCGATATAGAGATTCTTAAACAGCATGGGGTTCACTCCTCCTTATAGAGATAATTTTGCGAAAATCAGATGGAGCTTATAACTTACTTGTTGGTGTGGGTAACTTCGCCGATGAAGAAGAAGATAGCGGCAACGACCATGGCGTTGACAGCGGCGATGCCCCAGTGCAGGAAGTTGGCAACAGCGGCAGCGGCGATGATGCCGAGTACATTGAACCAGTTGACAACAGCCTCGTCATGCTTGCCCTCGTACTTATTGCGGTTCTTGAAGTAATCGAGGATAACGATGATGCCGATGGGAGGCAGAGCGCAGTTGAGGACATTCAGCCAGCCGCAGAAGTTCCAGTACAGCCAGATAGCCAGAGCGGTGCCGATGATACCAGCCGCCCAGGTGAGGTACTTCATGGGCTTGCCGGTGATGTTGGCGAGGCCCAGACCGCCGGTGTAAAGAGCGTTATTGTTGGTGGTCCAGATATTGGCGCCCAGAACGATGAGGGCGGGGATAGCCAGACCCTGAGCGATCATGACATAGAAGATATCATCCTTGCCGGTGAAAGCACCGCCGATGGCGCCGAAGCAGAACATAAGGGTATTGCCCAGGAAGAAGGCGATAACAGTGGTCCAAACAGCGATCTTGCGGTTCTTGGCAAAGCGGATGAAGTTGGGGGTGGCGGTACCGCCGGAGATGAAGGAGCCGATAACATAGCCGATACCGGTGAACAGGGTGATGCCGCCGGCAGACTGATCAAAGATGGCATTGAGGCCGCCGCCCTGAACGCCAGCGGTAATCATGGAATAAACGCCGAGGATAACGATGAGCGGAACGGAGATGTAGGAAACGATCTCCAGGGCCTTCATGCCGGTGGCCGCGGTAGCGGTCATAAGCAGACCAGCGATGATGGTGAGAACCCACTCATTGACGCCGAGCAGCTCGGCAGCGGGGATGGAGAACATGGCAACACCTACGCCGAACCAACCGATCTGGGTGAAGCCCAGCAGGAAGGAGGACAGGTAGGAGCCCTTGGTACCGAAAGCGCGACGGCACAGCAGGTCCATATTGAGGCCGGTGGAAGCACCGATGAACGCCAGAACGCCGCAGTAAGCGGAGAGGATGACGCCGCCGATGATGCAGGCCCAAATGAAGCCGGAAAGATCGAGGCCGTTACCAAGCTTGGCACCGACGCTCATGCTGGCGCTGAAGAAAGTGAAGCCCAGCATTACGAAGAACATGTTCCAGAAGCCTTTGCGTGCCGACTCAGGTACTGCTTCCAGGGAATAGTCAGCATCGACTTTTTCGACTGCTTTTGCAGCCTTGGTGTTTTCAGACATTACGAAAAACCTCCTCAAAGTTGTTCAGAAGCCGGCCCTTGATGTAACCGGTTTCATCTGACATATTCATCATAGCACGCTCTAACGGCCTTTGTCCACCCCCTTTTGCGCTGTTTGGTGACAAAAATAATTGGCTCCCCTTGTGAAAAGTGCTGAATTGGAGAAACCGTTTACATTAAAGTTGACGGTTTGCGCAATTTTCTTTGCAAAATAGTGGCTGATATGCTATAATAGATGCCGAAAAGAGAGAATGTAACCGGTTATATGCAAGGCCGGCGGAAAGGGGTGAGGCTGCCATCAACATAAAGGAAGTGGCCAAAGCGGCCGGGGTTTCGGTAGCGACCATCAGCCGGGTGCTGAACCACCCGGAGCAGGTGCAGCCCGAGACCAAGACCCATGTGCTGGCGGTGATGGAGAGCCTGAACTATCACCCCAACTGGTTCGCCCGCGGGCTGAACCTGGGCAAGACCAGCACGATAGCGCTGCTGGTGCCGAACATAGAGAGCCGCCGCTACCGAGAGATCCTTTCCGGTGTGGAGACGGTAGCGCTGAAAAAGCAGCACATTGTAATGCTGTGCAACACCCATGCCGACCCCGAGGAGGAAGCCGAGTACCTGAAAATGGTGGTCGGGCGACAGGTGGACGGGCTGATCCTTGCCTCTCCCCTGCTGGGCGGCAGCCAAC